>CAZXGY010000057.1:0-7131 GCA_964640455.1 uncultured Sulfurovum sp. | reverse complement strand
GATTGATGGTAACGACGGCAATTTTAAGTTTATTCATTGTTTTTTAACTCCTTAACGAGTGGTTTGACATAGAGGTGAGACTCCTCTGTCTCTTCTTGATATAAAAAATCTCCTAAGAGAATGAGTGCAACACCACGTATGTGGCTGACTTGCTCTTCGATGTTCTCCAGTGTCCCTTTAAAGATTGCCTCTTCTTCCCATGTGGCTTTCTCTACGACCCAGCAAGGTGTGTTTGGACTGTACCCCATCTCTAGAGCTTTTTTCTTTAGCTTTTTTAGTAGTAATATAGAGAGGTAAAAGACCAAGGAAGAGTTTTTGCAAGCCAGTATGTTTTCTAAACTCTCTGGGTTGGGTGTCTTTCCTTCTAGACGGGTTAAGATGATGGTTTGTGAAACTCCGGGAATAGTGTACTCTATGCCTAAAGAGGCAGCTGCACCAAAGGCAGCTGTAATGCCTGGTATCACTTCATAGGAAAACCCATTTTCATTTAAAAAACTTATCTGCTTGGCAATGGTAGAGTATAGTGATGGGTCACCAGTATGCACACGGGCTAAGATCTTGTCATGATGCTCTTCTAAAAATGCAAATATCTCTGGGTATTTCATGCCCTGTGAATCTACAATGAGAGCATCTTCTTTGCACCAGCTAAGGACTTCTTGTGGTACAAGTGAACCTGTAAAGAGTATAGCATCAGCTTTTTGTAAAATATTTTGGGCTTTGATGGTTACAAGGTCTGGATCACCAGGACCTGCACCTATAAAATATATCATGCTTTATTCACCTTTATTTGAAATAGTTGTCTTTCTGGCTCAATCAAATCAAGCTTGCCTTTATATGTCGTGAGTGAGAGAGAAATTACCTTATATTCTATTTTTGCCTCATTGAGGATGCTTATCATCTGTGTAAGGTTTTTAAGTGTGATGGCTACTATGAGCATGACACCACCACTAGATAAACGTTCATAAAGATAAGGAAGTCTTGTTATAACTTTTTCTCCACCTCCACCAACAAAAATACGCTCAGGGTTTTGCTCTAAACTTTCAAAAAGTTCTTCAGCATTACCCTCTAACAGTTGGGTGTCACAAACATAATGGGTACTAAGATTTTGACGTATGTAGTCACAACGTAAGGATTGTTTTTCGAAGAGTATGGTGTGTACTTTGTAACGTTTATAAGCTTCTATTCCACAGCTTCCACTCCCAGCACCCACGTCCCATAGAAGTTGGTTGGGTTCTAGGTCAAGGTTTTGTAAGCTGAGGTGACGCTTGTACTGTTTTGTAATCATGCCTCGTTCAGTCACAAAATCATCATCGCTACTTACCATAGGCTTAGGAGTAAAAAGTCGTTTGATGAGTAAGACATAAGGTTGGGTTAAATCAAAACTTTGATCCATCTTTTGTATATCTATTAGCTCTATACGTTCATCCTCATAGCCTAATTTATAGCCGATAGTTATTTCCGTGTCTTCATTTTTCAAATAAGAAGTAGCATTTTTAATCTTTTCTATGCTCTCTTTATCACAAAGAACAAAAGTGTAAGGCTTTGTCAAAAAAGCTTCTAAATCAAGTTTGGGTCTACCATGGATAGAGACTAGACCAATATCTGCATCACTTACAAAACAACGTGCTTGCATATAGGCTTTGGAAGAAGTATTATCTATGATTTTGACTTGCTCTTTAGGAAGTTTTTTAGCTATCAAAATACCTGCAGAGAAGAAGAAAGGACTTCCTGTGACTACATATAAAATATTTTTACTTTCATAATGTTCTAAAATGTACGCTCTTGCATCGTTAAAACTAAGTTTTAAAATAGATGTACCATTTTCTATAAAGTTTTTATCACAAATGATGGTTTCATAGTCATTTGTATTAACGTTGAGGTTTTTAAAGGTGTAGTCACCCATACCGTTACCTGTTACTGTTAGCATCATTTATCTCACTATCATGGTCTCTACCGAAATATTCGGAAACCATTGTTTTATTTGTTTTTCTGTATCACGCTTGACAAGATTATAAAAAGCTACACTTTTTTCACCTAATTGTGTGGTAATGCCTTTGACAGTTTTCGTTACTTCTGTGTCTATCTCTACATCTAATTCAGTGGCTATAAGTAATTTCAATGCCTCAAAATCTATGCTCCCAAAACGGTTATGGGTATTTTTATGTCCCTGCATAACCTTCGTTGCTTTACCGATACCACAGACAAAAAGTATCTCATGTATCTTTTTACTTTGTGCTATCTCTATGGCATCGTAGACAAAATTCCCTATCTCTACTATCTGCTCTTCTTTATAGCTTTTTTTTGCTTCTGCTAAAGAGCTGTTTCCTAGTGTGAGAACTACCTTATCATAACCATTGGCTTTTATAAAGCCCATCTCTGTAGCGATTGAGTCTATATATGCAGTACTCGATATAGGTTTTACAATCCCAGTAGTACCTAATATAGAGAGTCCACCTAATACACCTACTTTTGTATTGGCAGTTTGTTTGGCTAAAACTTCCCCATCAGTGATAGAGATAGTGGCGTATATAGTTCGTGACTGATACTCATCCAATCTATGATAAATCTTTGCTATCGCATCCAGTGGTACGGGATTAATAGCAGGATATCCCTTAGGAGGCTTAAGTCCCTCTTTGGTCACTATACCTACACCTAATCCTGCATAAAGCTTTAACTTACCTATTTCATAAGGTAGATGCATTATGGGATTACGAGTTAAATTCTTTAAGATAAAGGAGAGAGAGACGATTATTTCACACCCTTTTGTGACATCCATATCATCATTATCCATCTTATATGTGATAGCGTAACAGTATGTTTGTGTAGCCAGTAACCCTTCTAGTGCTGAAGCAAAGGCAAATGAGGCATGTACCCCAGTGGTATAGCCTTTGCGTAGGGGAGTGGCATTTTTTTTCATAGGCTTTACTCATATACCTTCATAGGGATAAAATGCTTCTTATCTAATATCTTTTCTAAAGACTCATCTGTAGAGAGTAATGTAAATATCTCACGCCACTGTGCCTCATCAAAGGTATGTGTATGGCGTAGCCAAAGTGCATTGTTTTCAGGGTTACCATTGACCTTGGTATTTTCTGTCACTTGACAAACTTGCCTAAATCTGCAAGCACCATAACATCCTGTACGAGAGATTTTGATACGGTTTTTACCTTTGTTAAGCCCCATCTCTTTGAGTATTTCTCTAAGCTGGGTAGCTTTGTCTGTTTTACCAGCTTTGCCACAACGTTCATCATCACACAAAAGCAATAGTGTTTTGTAGTGCATAATGGGACGTTCTGGATCAAAATCTTTAGGTTTGCAAGCAAAACCTTCAACAACCTCTTGCCCCATTTCATTGATTTTTGGCTTTGGGTCTTTAGGTTTTTTGCTTGTACGTGTACGTAACTTTATGTCATCCATAACCGTCTGATAGGGTACTTGCATAGAAATATGATGACCATTGGAGAGATAAGAGATATCCATAAGTTTATGCTCTTTGAGATGTTTTACTTCTAAAATCTCAATCTCATTCATTAGGTAGAATGCAATATCTCCTTTTTTGATACGCTCTTTTCCATCTTGATAGTAGGCACACATAGTTACTTCTTTCCATTATAATGTGTGGTACCATCATAATCTTTGATGAGTTTATAGGTGGCATGGAGTGTTGCCACTCCCATAGTAGAACTACCAAAGCGTCCCTCCATAATAACTGCAGGAACATCAAAGGCTTGGCTAAAGCGTTTGCCGTAGTCTTTAGATTCAAAGACATTTACAAATCCTACAGGGAAAAGAAGTAAGGCGACTTTGCTTAAGTCTACACCTTCATCGAGTAAAGTATTAATCGCTGCATAAATGAATGTAGGGGCATTCCCACAGACAAGTACCAAAGGTTCGTCTTTATGACGTTTAATCGCTTCTACAACTGCTGCATAACTTCTGGTAGTCTTGTTTTGCTCGGCTCGTTCATAGGTAAATGGCTCATTGATGTAACAAACCACTTCGTTGTCATAGGTATCTAAGTAAAATTGGCTGAGTCCTACTTTGATCATGTTTACATCTACGATAATTTTGGCTTTATTGAGTAAGAGGTTTTTGATACGATGTAAGGCATCAGGTGAAAAATAAATATTATCAAGTATCTGTTCAAAACAGGTTGTAGTATGAATGAGCCTAGAGATAACCGCTAACTCTTCTTCATTAAAGTTTTTTATTTGAGGGTAGGTGTGTAACTCTTCTTCAATCATCTCAAACGAACGTACAGAGATATCTGCACCAATGTTTATGGGTGGTTGCTCTTGTTTGAATACCATGTTAATCCTTTTGGAAAAAGTCTATAAACAGTGTCATATACTTTTTTACTTTTGGTATCTTGTATGCAGAGATAGTTTCTGCTTCATAATTCATATTTTCAAAACTATAGATAGTTCCAGATTCTGAAAGTATTTGGGTGTCTAATCCAATTTTTGGACGCATGTAAACAGTTGTTGTAGCTACTTCTTTATCTAATAAAGGTACGATTTGAAAGCGGCTATCTCCTACACATAGAGGTTTTTTGACCTTAGCAGAAGCCTGAGAAAAGGAGGTTACTCCTGCAATGACTTTTGTATTTTTGTACAGTAAGGGTTCTTGAATTTGAATAATGTCCAATAAGTAGTATACGGTACTGTATACTGCACTGTCACCCAGTGTCACAAAACTTAAATGTTCATAAGATTCAAAACCTTTGTAGAGTACATCAACCTGGTACTGCCAATCTTCTTTACGAAAATGCATAGGGGTATAGACAGGGATGAGTGGCTTGGTAAATCCATGTTCTTTCATGAGTTTAGTTACTATTTTGTGTGTGAGAGATTTCTCAAAACTATGGTCTTCACTTTTTGTAGGTATACAAATAGCATCACAAACTTCTAATGCTTTGAGTGCCTTGATAGTGATAAGCTCTATATCTCCAGGTCCGAGCGAGACCATACTGAGTTTTTTAGTGTCCAAGTTTTGTTATCTCTTCTTTGATATTTAGCATAATAATAGCTCTAATACTTTCCAATTCTATAAGGTTGAAACGTTCTGACTTACTCTGTGAAGGTACAATACGAGAGTTGAAATGCTCTCCTATCTCATCACTTATCTCTACCATGTCTTTACGGTAGTGGTTCCCACTAACTAGTAACAGTGGCACAATTTGGACATGCGTCATACCATCAGCCTTCATCTGTGCAATAAGCTTCTCTTTTACTGCATAGTAAGGAAAAGCACCTTCTAATGAACAAGTATAGTTATGTTCTCCTATAAGACGTAAAAATTCATCAGTATAGCCTACAGAACTCAGTCCTGCTAAATCGAGTATGGGTACACCATGAATAACATAGAGATTTGCCCATTTCTCTTCTGTTATAGCCTTGTCAAGTGCTTTAAGTGCCAATGATGACTCTTTTGTTTTATTGATGATGGCTTTGGTTGCTCGAATGTTTGCCAATGAAAAATGCTGAAAGCCTTTAACAGTACGGTGTAAAAGTTCATGCTCATCGGTAGGGAAGAGGTTGATTGATGTGACTATAATGTTTTTGTATCCTAACATATCTACATCTGCAAGTACTTGTGTGAGGTTCTTGTAGTCTAGTCCACGTTTATGTAAGTCTTTAAGTACCATACGTGAAGAAAATGACAGAAAGACATCTACTCCTTCAAATTTTTCTTCAACTTCTGCTTTGAGGTCAAGGTACATTTGTTGTTCTATGACTGAGCCAAAACAAGCGAGTATGATGGCTTTGTCTTTCTTATGGTGTCTGTATCTTTTCATTTACTTATGCTTTACAGTTTGTAAGACGTTTATCGAAGAGTATGTAACAGCTGTTGTTTTTGTAAAAAGTTTTAACCAGAGCCAATACAGCCATGTCGATAAATGGTTCAATCAAAACAACGAGCATATAGGCAGAACCAAAACTAACGATAGCATTTATATTTTCTGCTTCAAATCCTTGACCATAAAATGCCCAAAAGGCTACCCAACTTACAATGGCACCTTCCCAAATAGCAGACATTTTAAGCATTTGAATATAGCTAATATCCTTATATGCTGTACCTTTGGGTACTATTTTTTTAGTTGCATAGTTTAATATAAGCATACTAGCCAACAGTGTTGTTATATTGATACCAAATTGTGGCAAATCAAATTGAGCTACTGTTAAACCTTGAATAAGAAGCCCTAAAGTAAGACCTATCATTGCTGGGGCTACACCAAAGACAAGCACTAATGTTGTTCCTAAAATAAGGTGTACTTCACTGATACCTATAGGGTAATGAGGAAATACCTCAAAAAATATAAAGACGAGAATAGTACTAATGACTGTTTTTAAAAGTAGAGAAAACAGACCATTCTCTTTAATATTATCATAGGCGAGTTTCGCACCTATACCCATAACTGTTGCTGCTGTTCCGTAAGAGAGTAACATTTTGGCACCTTGTACCACACCTGCTTCTATATGCATATTTTTTCCTTTTTTATTCTAAATTGTTATTGGATGATTCTAGCTAAAATAGTTTAAAAACTATAACGAGAGAAAAATCGTAGTATGGTTCCATCTTCATTCATATCATGATAGATCAAATCTAATGTATGATGAGCATACCGCCTATAGCTAAGGTTGTTGCTTTATTACTTTTTTCTGATTCTGTTTGTACTGCACCAAACCTAATTTCTCCATCAAACTTTAAAGTTTGGGCATTAAGTAGTGCTGAGCAGAACAATAGTGTATTGAATATTGTTTGTGTTGGTTTCATTGTGTTACTTTTATTTAATTTTTGGATGAGATTAAATAAAAGGTAGGGGTGGTGCAGTCTTTTGTGGGAGAAGTGAGTAGGCAAGTTTATGATACTGGTAGTTACTGTCTAGAGTACTTAGTTTGTGCATGGTAGAGTACATTGCAATAACGATAAGTTTAAAGTACTGTCTATTCTGACCACGTAAATATTTCTTCATGTGCGAATTGTACCCTCTCTATCTTACTATTAAATTAAAAAAAGTATAATATCTGCAATTATTTATAGGAGCATTTAACTATGGCAATAGAAACTATTTCATCAACAGACGCATTTAAAGCATTGGTAACAGAGGTTACTTCACAAGCAGGGTAT
>CAZXGY010000056.1:0-7373 GCA_964640455.1 uncultured Sulfurovum sp. | reverse complement strand
AACTATAGTATATTAAGGGATTGATTTTAAATATAGAGGATAAGTTGACTAATTCCCAACAAGGAAGTTGGGAATTAAAAAAGACAAACTACCAACATAGGGGGGAAAGTAGTTGCTGCAAATAAGGAAGTTATTTGTTATTTATCTTTTGGAGTTTCTGATTCAGTTTCGTTTGTATCACCTTCTGTTGGTGCTGGTGCTGGTGCTTCAGTATCCATAGAAATCACAGTTCCTTCTGGTTGAATATCACTTGCTTGTGCTGTCATCGCTGTCATTGCCATTGCAGCAATTAAAATCATAATTTTTTTCATATTCTATCCTTTTTTATGTAGGTTATAAACCTTTTTTTGTTGTCGAATATCTTATTCGAACAAGACAATTATAATGTACAAGAGTGACTTGAATCTTACTTTTTTATTACCAGAGTATTACCATTTATGCTAAAAGTATTCACCGTAGAGAGAAGTTGTTAAGGAGAGGAGAATATATCTTTGAATCTGAGGTTTTTAACATATACTTGAAGTATATGCTTGTGTTGTTGAAATTAAGAGACATGGATAGTGTTATACCATACATGCCTAACTAACATAGGTTTTAAAGATTAGTATCTGTATCGAGCTCTATCTTTTCTATCTTCATTACCACCAATAGCTGCACCTGCAATAGCACCAACACCAGCTCCAATAACAGTAGAACCAGTATTCCCACCTATAGCTTGACCTAAGAGAGCACCTGTACCTGCACCAATAAGTGCACCATTTTCTGCTTTAGTGGCACATCCTGTGAGTGTTAGGATTCCAATGCTTGTTACGGTAAGTACTAGTATATTTATTTTTTTCATTTTCTCTCCAATCTTTTATTTTATATTTCATTATAGCATAAAGAAATATATGAAAATATCAGACTATATTTGTCGTGATTGACAATAGATTTTAAAAGTCATATAATAGTTATAAGGGCTTGTGATATAAGTTCAAAAACTAATTTTAAGGATTGACATGGCAAAAAAGTTAACAGAAAAAGAAGAGAAGAAAAAAGCTAAAAAAGCATTAGCAAAAGTTGAGAAGAAGAAGGCTGCAAAAAAGGCTGAAAAGAAAAAAGCTGCGAAAAAGAAAAAAAAGTCTAAGAAGTAAGCAATTACTTACAGTGCTTTGTTAAAAAAGCATTGAGTTGATTGGCAAAAGCATGGGCATCTTTTTGCCCAAATGCTTTTGGTCCTCCCGTGCCCTGACGGTAGGAGGAAATACCCTTGGGGTGCATCTCGCCACTCTCACGTATACTCTCCATTAGATTCCGCATAGCTAGGTACTGCTTAATATTATCAATAGAGTACAGTTCTCCCCTATGGTCTATGGCATGGGCATGCTTAGATATGATACGGTCTGCAAGTGGAATATCTGCAGTAATAACTAAATCACCTTCTACACACAGTTCAACGATGTGATGGTCTGCTTCGTCTGCACCAAGCTCTACAATAATATACTCTATGTATTTAGATTTACCGATATCAATCTTTTTATTGGCAATAACTTTTGTAGAGAGTGCTAGCCGTTCTATACTCCGAAGTATAATAGGCTTGAGTAAGTTAGGGAATGCATCTCCATCTATGAAGAGTGTCATTATTTTACATACTCTTTTACCCGTCCAACTTCACCTGTGTTGAGACGTACTTTGATGCCATGTGGATGGGTAGGGGAGTTAGTCAATATTTTTTGCACTTTACCGTAAGTGATGTATCCTGTACTCTGATCATCTTTAAGTACGATACCTACATTCATACCATACTTAATTTCACTTCGTTTTTGCCCCACTGCCATATTAGACCTTAGGCGTATAGTTTAGAAATTTTTTCACAGTATCTACAGAGCAGAAGAAAAGAGCATCAAACAGTGGATTGAGTTTGGTTGTTTTTTCATCTATCATATCAAAGGCTTGAAAGAAAAACCCTTTTCCCTCTTCTGGGTTAGCAGGGGTTACATGAAATACGATGGGTTTGAGAGTACGTACAACATTGAGTATTTTTTTATAATTCTTTTCATCTTTTTTTGGAAGTAAATTATCTTGTTTACTCTCGTTTTTACGGGCTTTAAGTAGCAGCTGTAGTTTATCATTAAAAATAACTTTATTCCAAGTTACAGATCCTAACTCTATATCAAAAGACATATTACCAGCAGTTAAAGGGTGAGGTTTTGTCTCACGTATCGCTTCTAAAAGGTGTAGGAAAAAGTTTTTTCCTCCAAAGTTGTTAGCACATGCCAATAACTTTTCATGATATATTGCTTTCTCGTCTTCACTTAATTGATTAAAATCACACATATGTTATTCTCGCTATTATTAAAAATTTATTCCGAATTATACCCGAATAACCAAATCAAAAGATATGATGGCTTAAATTAATCAACTTTAACTATAATTATGATAATTATAAGTAAAGGGGTACTGATGGGTAAGCAACAAGAAGAGGTAGATGAGCTAATTATCGCAGACAAAGAACATAGGTATGCACGTTATGCAGATGTAGATAAAGAGCAGTTGGAAAAAGATATCAATGCTATTAAGGAAAATATGGATCCTGTCGGTGAAGAGGATTTTCAACATCTTTTAAAGCTAGAGAGATGGGGACGTATGTTTACCTTTGGTGGATATGGTATTATCTTATTTTTAAGTATACTGGGCTTAGGTGGAGAGCTTAGTGCACTTGTGTTTTGGCCATTAGCAATTATTGCAGCCATTGCAATTAGTACAGGAAATGTGGCTAGATGGGCAGATGTAACACACCCTGTTTTACATGGTGCCTATGATAAAGTACCCAATATCCCTGAAAAATATACTAAAAAAGTATATGCTAAAGGTGCTAGACGTTATGTAGATTGGTTAGACTGGATTAAACCAGAAGCTTGGAGTTATGAACATAATATTATGCACCACTATCATTTAGGTGAAGAAGATGATCCAGACAATGTAGAACGAAATTTACAATGGCTTATTAATTCTAAAACACCTATGTTTATAAGATATATTATTATTTATGCTTTTGCTGGTATGTGGAAATTTCTCTATTATGCACCAAACACACTAAGAATTTTAGAAAACAAAAGACTTAAAGAGGCAGACAAACGTACTGTTACAGATTATGAGTTAGATCCTCGTACTAAAAATGGTTTAGAGTTATGGATGGAGTATCTGCTTCCTTATGGTATTATCAAGTTTATGGTTTTCCCTATGCTCTTTTTACCTTTTGGTACTCAAGCCGTGGTTAATGCACTTATTATTATAGTTATTGCAGAATTTTTTGCGAACTTACACTCATTCTTGGTTATCGTACCTAATCACTCAGCAGAAGATATTTATATGTTCTCTGAACCGCATAAGAGTACGGGAGAGTTTTATTTGCGTCAGATTATGGGATCGGTAAACTATAACACAGGTACAGACTTTATAGATTTTGCACATGGTTTCCTAAATTACCAAATAGAGCACCATCTTTTCCCAAATATGCCACATAGCTACTACCAAAAAATGCAACCTATTGTAAAAGACATCTGTAAAAAGCATAACTTGGAGTATAGACAAGAGTCTGTATTTAAGCGTGCAAAAATGACTGTAGACCTTATGGTGGGTAAAACAAAACTATTAAGAGTTGATGGTATTTAGTGAGTACCGAAGCTAGGTTAGCACGTATAGATGCTAGCCTCTTACATAAACAACCCACACTTCAAGTAATGCTAGACAGCGTGCATAACTCTCAAAACCTTTCTACTATTATACGGACAAGTGATGCTGTAGGTATATTAGATATCTACTACTCTACACCAGAGAATGAAACTTTGCGTATACATAAAACTATTACCCAGGGTGCACATCGTTGGACACGTCGTCACCGTATAAATGAAGTGGATAAGGTGAAGTTTTTACAGCAAAAAAAAGCTGAAGGCTTTCAAGTCATCGTCACACACTTAGAAGAGCGTGCAGTAAGTTACAGAGAGGTAGACTATACCAAACCTACACTCATCGTCATGGGTAATGAAAGAGAGGGTGTGAGTGCTGAAGTGATTGCAGAGGCAACAGATATTATAGTCATTCCCATGCAAGGTATGGTGCAAAGCCTAAATGTCTCTGTAGCTACGGCACTTATACTCTATGAAGCACAAAGACAGCTTGACAATGCAAGTAGGTATGATACGCCTCAACTTAGCCTAAAGCAAAGAGAAGAGATCAAGGCAGACTGGGTCTATAGAGATACTATAGCACGTCGCAGTAAGGGAGAGATCGCTTTAGAATTTAAAGAAGAGCTAATTAGTTTTTAACCGTTAAACGATTCTTTAAACGTGTACAAAAATCATCAAAAGAGGGTAAGCTTAACTGAGCATCTCTTTGTTTTTCTCCCCACATAGGTTCAGGATAATACGAATCTTCTTCAAATCTAGCCATAATATGCCAATGCAAATGAGGTAAATAGTTTCCAAATGAAGCAATGTTTATCTTTTTAGGATTATAGTAGGCTATCATTTCTTCTTCTATAATATTAAGTAAATCATAGATTTCATAACGAAATTCCTTTGGGAGATCACTCATCTCTTTGTAGGGTAACTGTGTAAAGATTTTAAGCCAAGGTATCTCTGACTCTTCTACCTCTACTTTAATATTCATATTTTCATAAATTGTTGCCATTAACGTATCCTTTTAATCGTTTTGTTACCTAGTCTATAGATAGTAGATGATTGTATAGTCTCATGTAGGGGTTCAATAATAATATCAGCACGCTCTTTAGCAAACTTTTCATTATAGCTTTCATTACTAAGGTTTGCAGAGGTTGTATATGCCCATTCAAGATGGTTTAACAAGAGTAGATGATGTTTGTTCTGTATAACCCTATAAGAGTGTCTATTTGGCATGATAAAGGTTGTTTTTTGTGTACGTCTCACCCTATTTTTGTGTTCTGTAGGTATACGTGTAAAAGTTTGTAAGGTTTTTAAGCTGTTGACTGCTTTGATGTAATACTTATGAGGAGGTCGTTGTTTGATAGCTGTAAGTTTCTCTGCATTTTGAGAGACGAAACCGATAGTTGTATCGGTTTGTGTCAAAAAAACTTTGTCTTTTAACATGTTCTCTCCTAAATTATTCCCTTCGACAGGCTCAGGGAATAGATTTATTTATATTTGGTAGCTGAGCTTGTCGAAGCTATGCTAAATAATCCTGTAGCGCTTTTGGTTGAAGTTCACCACCAGTTGCTTTTAGTTCTTTAATAGCCATAGCTGTTGCTTTTGCAGCAGCTAAAGTTGTGAAGTATGCTACATGGTTTGAAAGTACAGATTGTCTAATGGTTCTTGCATCTGTTTTACTTCCTGCATTGTCTGAAGTATTGATAGCGATAGCTATCTCTTCATTTCTAATCATATCATCAATGTTTGGACGACCCTCAGAGATTTTAAGTACTTTTGTTGAAGTTACACCTGCAGCTTCAAGTGCAGTATGTGTACCAGATGTTGCTACTATATCAAAACCAAGGTCTGTAAACATTTTACCTACTTCACCTGCATGAGGTTTATCTGCCTCTGTAAGTGACAAGAAGAGTTTACCCTCAAGAGGAATGTTGTTTTTAGAAGCAAACTGTGATTTAGCAAAACTCATTCCAAAGTTATCACTTATTCCCATTACTTCACCAGTAGACTTCATTTCAGGTCCTAAGATAAGGTCTGATCCTGGAAGTTTGTTGAAAGGGAAAACAGCTTCTTTAACAGCAACATGATTTTTAAGTGTTGGTTCCATGATTTTTTTATCGAAGTTTACAACGTTAAAGGTATCATAGAATTTAAGAGACTCTTTTAAGTCACCTTGTATCATCACTCTTGTAGCTACTTTAGCTAGAGGTACACCCGTAGCCTTAGAGACAAATGGTACAGTTCTAGATGCTCTAGGGTTCACTTCGATAAGGTAAATCTCACCTTTATGAATAGCATACTGAATGTTCATAAGACCAACCACACCAAGACCAAGGGCAATGGCAGCAGTTTGTTCTTTTACTTCTTCTTGCAATGTATCAGAGATACTTACTGGTGGTAGTGAACAAGCAGAGTCACCAGAGTGAATACCTGCTTCTTCGATGTGTTGCATCACTGAGCCAATGTAAACATCTTTACCATCACAAATAGCATCCACATCAAGCTCTATGGCATTGTCAAGGAACTTATCGATGAGTACAGGAGCATCGTTAGAGACTGCAACTGCTTCATCCATATATTGGTTAAGTTCTTCGTCTGAATAAACCGTTTTCATACCACGTCCACCCAATACAAATGAAGGACGTACAAGTACAGGGTAACCAATACGGTTAGCAACTACAAGTGCTTTGTCTTTTTCAAAGACTGTACCATTTTCTGGTTGTTTTAGCCCTAAGTCATTGATAAATGCAGAGAAAAGCTCTCTGTCTTCTGCAAGGTCAATTACTTTAGCTGTTGTTCCAGAAATCTTCGCACCAATGGCTGTAAGACTTTTAGCCAGTTTTAATGGAGTCTGTCCACCAAAGTGAACAATGACACCATCTGGCTTTTCAAGCTCAATTACATTTCTTACATGTTCAAAATCAATAGGCTCAAAGTACAAGATATCTGAAGTGTCATAGTCTGTTGATACGGTCTCTGGGTTACAGTTATACATAATAGACTTCACGCCCATGTCTTCTAACGCAAAGGCTGCATGTACACAACAGTAGTCAAACTCTATTCCCTGACCAATACGGTTAGGCCCTCCACCAATTACAAGCACTTTTTTATCGGTCCCTGAGCTTGTCGAAGGGGTCGAAGTGGCAGAAGCAGGAAGCTTTGTGATGTTAGTCGTAGAGTAAAGGTAAGGTGTTAATGCTTTAAACTCTGCTGCACAAGTATCTACTTCATTATATTCTAGTGCAACACCAACTTTTTCTCTTGCATTGTAGATGTCATTTTCAGAGAGGGTAAGTCCCTCTTTTTTATTGATGACTTGGGCTATCATAGCATCTGAAAAACCTTCAGATTTTACTTGGCGAAGTCTTATAGCATCAGAGAGTAGGGCAATGTCCATCTCTTTTTCACGAATGGAAAGTTCTTCCAATTGGTAAAGGAACCATCGGTCAATTTTACAGAGATCAAAGATAGCATCTACACTCATACCACGTCTAAGACCTTCAAAGACATACAGCATACGATCTGCATGAGAACGGCGTATTTCACGTACAAGCTCTTCACCATCACATTTAATAGGATTGAAACCTATTAGGTCAGTCTCTAGTGAACATAGAGCTTTTTGGAAAGATTCTTTAAAGGTACGACCAATAGCCATAACTTCACCTACAGACTTCATAGCCGTTGTAAGTGTAGAGTTTGCCATAGGGAACT
>CAZXGY010000055.1:0-7379 GCA_964640455.1 uncultured Sulfurovum sp. | reverse complement strand
CAGAAACATAATCTCCGTACTCAGCTGTGTTAGAGATAGAGTATCTCATGTCAGCGATTCCACCTTCAAACATAAGGTCAACAATAAGCTTAAGCTCATGAAGACATTCGAAGTATGCAAGTTCTGGTGCGTAACCAGCTTCTGTAAGTGTTTCAAAACCAGCTTGAACAAGTGCCGTTGCACCACCACAAAGTACTGCTTGCTCTCCAAAAAGATCCGTTTCAGTTTCGTCTTTGAAAGTTGTTTCAATAATTGCAGTTCTACCACCACCGATAGCTGATGCATAAGAAAGAGCAAGCTCTTTAGTCGTACCACTTGGGTTTTGACCAACAGCGATAAGGTCTGGTATACCACCACCTCTTACAAACTCAGAACGTACAGTATGCCCTGGTGCTTTTGGAGCAATCATTGTAACGTTGATATCTTTTCTTGGGTTTACTCTTCCGTAGTGGATGTTAAAACCATGTCCAAATGCAATTGTAGCACCTTGTTTAAGGTTTGGCTCGATTTCATTTTCATAAATCTCTTTTTGATTTTCATCTGGAAGAAGAATCATAATCACATCAGCTTTTGCAGAAGCTTCAGCTACTGTAAGTGTTTCAAAGTTTTTAGCTACTGCTTTGTCCCAAGATGAACCATCTTTTCTAAGACCAATAATAACTTCTACACCAGAATCTCTAAGGTTTTCTGCGTGTGCGTGCCCTTGTGAACCGAAACCGATCATTGCTACTGTTTTAGATTTGATGATATTGATATCACAATCTTTGTCGTAATATACATTTAAACTTGACATGTATTATCCTTGAATGTTTGAAATTTTCGGGATTATACCTAAAACTAGCTTATTGTGCCTAGTGTAGTCTCCAAATGAGCATCTAAATATAGTGTTTCAAACTCCTCCTGCATAAGAGGCTTAGAGAAATAATATCCTTGGAAAATCTGACATCCATTATCCACTAAAAACTCATATTGTTCTTTCGTCTCTATCCCCTCTGCAACAATATTGATATTAAATATTGTTTTCATAGATAGTATTAAAACCAGCATCATTTCATCAGAGAAGTTTTTACCTATCTGAGATACAAATAAACGATCAATTTTCAACTCATCTACTGGCAAATTCTTTAAGTTACTTAGAGAGGAATAACCTGTTCCAAAATCATCCATTGAAAATGAAATACCCCATACTCTCAATGTACTCATTCTTTTCACAATACTCTCAATATCTTCTGCAAAAAGTGTTTCAGTAACCTCAAATATAATTTTCTTTCGATTACTGTCTGTCAAATACTTTTGACAAAGCTTATCTACATCCTCTAAAAAGGTTGGATGCAAAAATTGTTTCACACTTATGTTTATGGAAAAATGTTCTAAATCTATACCTTTTTTATCCCATTGGTTTAAGGTCTTAAAAGACTCCTCTAATATATATCTTCCAAGCTCAACTATAAAACCTATAGTTTCTGCAATTTCAATAAATTCAACAGGAGAGATATTACCCAATACCCCATTGTTCCAGCGGGCAAGTACTTCAACTCCTGCAATTTTTTCTCAGCATTAAATTGTGGTTGATACCTTAAAGATATTTCATTTTTTTCTATAGAAAATCGTAATCTTCTTTCAATCTCTAACTTTTTATCTACTTTATTTGCCAAGTGATTATTAAAAAGAATAACACCATCACGTTCACTGTTTTTCACCGCATACATTGCAATATCTGCTTCTTTTACAACATCACTGGCATTTAAGTTTAAATATCCGACCACGTTAATACCAATACTCGCACTTAAATACAGATGGTGTTGCTCAACTTTGTATGTTTCCTTTAGTTTTTTTCTTAAGGTATCAGCAAATCTCTGTGCATGATCAATAGCTATCTCTTTTATATCATACTCCTGACCAGCAATAATAAATTCATCTCCACCTAATCTTGCTGATATATGTGTATCTCTACACATCTGAGTAATTCGTTCTCCCACTTGTACCAAAAGGGCATCTCCAACTTTATGTCATACTGAGTCATTAATAGTCTTAAAATAATCAAGATCAATAAGCAGTATATATCCATACCGATTATTTCTACGTAATGTATTAATCAAAGTATCCAAATAGACTAAAAAGAAACGTCGATTATACAGTCCTGTTAAATTATCTATTTGTGCTTCATAGTAGATTTGCTGGATTAAGGTATAACTTTTATAAGAAGCATAAAGCAGTATTCCAAGTAATAATGCTGTTGCAACAGCAAGAAAATAGCCATACCACACACCTATTAAAGAAAAATAAACCAATAAAGGATACATCAATATCATAAGTGTAGGAACAAATAATTTCTTATCTGAGCCCAAGAAAGTTGAAACAATAATAGCCATGGAAAATTGAAAAAATATCGCTACATAGTGTAAATTACTTTCTGTTTCTTGTGCATAGATAATAAATATAATAGTCCATAAAATAAATATAACATACATAAAATAACGTACTTTATTGTACCATTTATCCAAATCATCAAACGTCATATTTGAGATATCTAATTTTATATAGATACTCCACCCCCAAAGACATACTAAATTGATAATGCCATACCAAATAAGTGACAAGAAAAAAATATCATTCATCCAACATACAGAAACATATATTGCCCCTTGTAGAAGGCTAATCAACATTAGAAATACAACTTGTTTTTGCATATAAAGATAAAAATAGTTTTGATTCATTTAGCACTCCCAACAAATGTATTCTATAAAATTCAGATTTATTGATATTTTGATTGATTATATCAAAAAAAGTCATTTACTTATATACTTAAATTACCCTTTTATATTTATGTTATAATGAATCTCAATAAAACGAATGGAGTATCTCTTGATTGTATTTCTAAACGAAACTATCCTATGGTGGCATTGGATTGTCATCGGGTTTATCTTACTTATTTTAGAGATGAACACAGGGACCTTTGTCATGTTAGGTCTTGGAGTCGCTGCTATTATAGTAGGGGTACTAGACATCACTATGCAAACTTCATTTACCACAGAAATAGTCACATGGACAGCGCTTTCTATAGTATCTATCTGGTCATGGAAAAAATGGGTCAAAACCCCACATGTAAGTAATGCAGGACAATCTAACCATACGCTAGACACATTAGGTACTGTGGCAGAAGAGATACATCCTCATCAGAGGGGTAAAGTTACCTTTGACACACCTGTACTGGGTAATACCTCTTGGCATGCTACTTCAATAACAGAGCTTAGAGAAGGTTCACGCATTAAAATCGTAGAAATCAATGGTCAACTTATCACTGTAGAAAAAGTTTAAATAAAAATATACCTCAACCCTAGGAGAAAATCATGGAAGCATTAAATGTCGTTGTCATACTAGCAGTTCTTGTAGTCGTTACCCTTTATAAAGGTATAAACATTGTGCCGCAAGGTGAAGAGTGGTTAGTTGAGAGGCTAGGAAAGTTTTCACGTGTACTCAAACCTGGTCTAAACCTTATCATACCTTACATTGATGCTGTACGTCAAAAGATTACGACAAGAGATATCATCTTAGACATTCCTCAGCAAGAGGTGATTACCAGAGATAATGCTGTTATCCTTACCAATGCTGTAGCCTTTATACGTGTCACCAAACCAGAAAATGCCTTGTATGGTGTAGAAGATTTTCGTATTGCTATACAGCAACTCATTATGACGACACTACGTTCTATACTAGGAGAGATGACACTTGATGAAGCTCTTTCAAACCGTGAACACATCAAAACTAAACTCAAAGATGCCATCATTGATGACGTTGCAGACTGGGGAGTGACAGTAAAATCTGTAGAAATACAAGACATAAACCCAAGCCAATCTATGCAAGCTTCTATGGAACGACAAGCAGCAGCTGAGCGTGAAAGAAGAGCTATTGAGACCACGGCTGAGGGTAACAAAAATGCAGCCATCTTAGAAGCAGATGGTAAACTAGCTGCCGCAGAACGTGAAGCCAAAGCACAAATAGTGCTAGCCAATGCCTCTGCCGAAGCCATCAGAATGATAAGCGATAACATCCAAGATAAAGAGCTCCCAGCGATGTTCCTCCTTGGTGACCGTTACATCAACTCACTAGAACAGATAAGTAAAAGTGCTAATAGTAAATTTGTTATCTACCCTGCTGACTTGCAAGGGGCTATTAAAGGTATGTTGGGGAATGTGTTTAAAAAGTAGACACTCATTTTTACAACGTATATCTTTTAAAGTATAGAGAAAATATCTCTATACTTATCTATCTTATATTAGGACCATACAAACCCCATGAGAAAAACAACATTTAAAGAATTTACCCTTGCTATAAGTACACCTCTTGCTTCCATTTTTGGGAGTGGTTTTCTTGTGATGGTTCCTATTTTGGTGGGTGCTGTGGGTAAGTATGCCCTCTATGCGATGATAGGTATTATCTTAGTTGCCTATAGTGTAGGGTCTGTAATACGGTTTAACATACTCAATGTTGAGCCTCTTTTAACTAAGGGCTTACCTAGTAAAACTGCATGGTTAGAAAAAGCATCTGACATCTCTCTCATTATCGCCTATATTGTCTCTGTAAGTCTCTATTTACATATTTTATCTGCATTTGTACTCACAGGCTTAGGGTTGGATTCTGATTTCAAAGAAGATATTTTAACCACAAGTATCATTCTTATTATCATGACGATAGGAATGACTAAAGGGTTAAAACCTCTAGAGGTACTTGAGAAGTATGCTCTTATCGTCACACTTATTATTGTCATGCTTCTCATCATCGCTTTTGGCTGGTATGATTTGGGTTTACTTACAGAAAATAAAAGTTTCATCCTCCCTACACCTTCTGAACATAGTACCTGGGAAGTAGTAGGTATATTAGCAGGTATGCTCATCGTTGTACAAGGCTTTGAAACAAGCCGTTACTTAGGTAACAGTTACACTGCACAAACCAGAATTTTAACATCTAAGTATTCACAAATTATTGCTGCATTTGTGTATATCATTTTTATTGCCCTCGCACTTCCTGTAACACATCTTTTAAATGGTGTCTATGATGACAACAGCCTCATCACACTTGTTGGATATGTTTCTGTTTTTCTAGTCACACCACTTATCGTAGTTGCAGCATTAAGTCAGTTTTCTGCAGCCGTTGCAGACACTTTAGCTGCAACGGGTAACATTCAAGAAGTGGCTTCCAAGTTTGTAAGTTCCAAACAAAGTTATCTTCTAGTAGGACTCTCTGCCATTGTCATTACTTGGAGTATGCATACGCTAGCTATTTTAGCACTTGCATCACGTGCTTTTGCACTTTACTATCTTTTACAAACACTGGTTGCCTTTAGCATTTCTAGCAACACCCTACACAAAGCCTTCCTTTTACTACTGGCACTTATACTACTCTTTATTACACTCTTTGCTATCCCTGCTGGTTAATAATATTTCTTTTTTTTCTTGATGAAATAATAAATGCCAGACCAAGATAAATCACACTTTGTACCCATAAAATAGCATAAGAGTTTATCACCATAGAAAAGTCTGCACCCATTTGATTTAAGCCTAAAAAACCTTTGATGCCAGAGGTTGAAGGAACCAACAAAGCCAAAGAGTGAATGCTTTGAGGAAGCGCTTCTAAAGGCCATACAAAACCTGCAGCAAAAACCAAAGGTAAAGAAGAAAAGAGTACTACAGGGGTCGCTATCTCCCTAGAAGAAAAAAGTGAACCTAAAAATAATCCAAAGGCGATAGAAGCACATATAAATGCCACGCCAAAAGTAAGTAAGTCTCCAATGTTTGCTAAGCGTGTCACTTCAAAGTGTGAAAAACTATAGCCAAAATAAAACAGCATATGTACAAAAAATAGCATAAAAAAGATGAGTATACGAGAAAGATAGATTTCCCATAAAGGCGCATCGGTAAAGTAACCCTTTTCTCTTCTTCTTATTTTCTCATTCATACCACCACCTAGTATGCCTAAGCCTATAAGCATCGTCTGTTGTAAGATTAAAATAAATACTGCGGGTACGACATACTGTGTGTAAGAGTTGTTTTTATTAAAGAGGTTAATGACATTTAAACTATAGGGCACATAAGACTCTTTTGCTTGAGAGAGAGGCACTTGTTTTTTGAGTAACTTAGCTACTTTAATGGTTGCACTTTGTGTTAAGATAGACTTCATCGAAGCCTGTAACACGCCTCCATAAATAAGAAAATAACTACTGTCTGCTCCCACTGCTATAGTTGGACTTTTATTCAGTGCCAAGTCTTTTTTAAAGGCTCTAGGTATGACGATGATAGCCTTTATCTCTCCTTTGACTAAAGCATCCTTTGCATCTTGTTCACTTAAATCTTGTCTAGTGATGTCTATTTGTGCTGTGGCATTGAGTTTAAAAATGACACTACGACTCACATCACTTTTATCGTAGTCAACCACACTTACACTCAAGGCAGAGATACTTTGCTTCGCATAAGGCTGAGGGTAAAGAAAAGAGTACAAAATCACCCCACCAATGATGGTTAAAACAACAGCAGCATCTGTAAAAATATTTTTTACTTCACTTGCAAACGTTTTTACAAAGCTCAAGCCAACTCCTTTTTAAAACTTTTATGTAGTCTTTTTCTAAAAAGAAAAACCACTGGTATAAAACCCATCCAAAACAAAAGAAGTACGCCTAACTTATCTAACTCTAAAAAAACATTAACACCATAGTTTGCCTGAGAGAGTTGAAGTTGCATATAGTGTGATATAGGTAAAATATCTCTCCAAAAAAGTGCAAATCCATTCATATTATATACAGGAAAAGTAATGCCTAAAAAAGCAAATGCAGGAGCTGTATAGACTGCACCTAAACTCAAAGAGCGTGCATAGTCAAAACCTGTCACAAAGAGTAGTAGTGCTATCACCTGATAGGCAACCACAGTTAAGAACATACCCAAAACAAGGATAATAAATGATCCTTGAAATGCCCAAGCACTATAGATGTAAAAAAGATACCCGATGCCAAGCAACATAAACGCAATAGTATAAGGTAACATCAACCCTAGAAGTTTCATACCTATATACTCTTCATTTTGAAAAAACTGTTTTTCTTTTTTTCCTTTAAACATGGTACCTACCGATACCAAAGTAGCAATAACTATAAATATCTGCCATATTGCAGGTAAGAGTGCTGAGACTAAAAAATAAAAATAGTTTTTATACGTGTTAAAAAAAGGTGTTATTTGTATACCTATAGGAGAGATGGCATCTACTGTTGCTTTAGGGTTTTGTATCTCCACTAAGTTCTTTACATACTCCACCTGTGCTGCATTTTGCATGACAGTAGAACTAAGTGCTGAAGTTAAAATTTTACCTACAAGTATATATTGAGTATTTATCAT
>CAZXGY010000054.1:1507-7437 GCA_964640455.1 uncultured Sulfurovum sp. | reverse complement strand
GCTACTGCACCTGCAAGGTACACGTAGATAAGGATCATAAATACAAACGTTTGAAGCAATGCTGAGAACGAAAGTAAAAGGTATGCTGGAAGAGGTGCAACAAATGGTACAAGCATAAGAAGTACCCATAAGAACAAGTCATCACCTTTAATGTTACCAAAAAGTCTGAATGAAAGTGAAATGATTCTTGAGATGTGAGAAACAATTTCGATTGGGAACATAAGTGGAGCAAGAACTTTTACAGGACCTGCAAAGTGTGCAAAGTATTTTACAACACCATTTTCTTTAATACCTTCGTAGTTATAGTAGAAAAATACTAAAAGTGCCAAAGGTAAAGTAACGTTAATATTTGAAGTTGGAGATTCAAACCCTGGGATAATACCAATAACGTTAGATACAAAAATAAACATACCAACAGCTGCTACAAGCGGTAAATACTTACGAGCAAGCTCTTCACCAATAACATCTTTACCCATAGCGATTACACCACCAAGATATGCTTCCATAACATTTTGAGTACCTACAGGTACAGCTCTAAGGCTCTTAGTAGCCATTTTTGCGATTAGTAGTACAATGATTGCCACTAAAATTAAGTGAGCTACGAACATAAGTTGTCCGTGTCCTAATATTGCGCCTAGGTAAGTAAATACACCTTCCATGAAACATCCTCTTTTGGTTAAATTATTGTGGGGATTATAGCTTTTTTGTACTTAGAATTTACTGTAATTTCTCCTGTCCTAGCCGATAAAGAGCAAAATCATATTTGGTTGGGTCAAGAGAATCAAACTTTTTTAAGCTCTGCGTAAGTTCTATACTTGCTTTCATATCATAGGTTTTTCGTTTCAGTAGCCCTAAACGTTGCGAAACTTTAAAAGTATGTGTATCAAGAGGCATGATGAGATCTTTTTTATCTATTTTAGACCATAAGCCCATATCTAATGCATCTTTACGTACCATCCAACGTAAGTACATCATGTAACGTTTATAGGTACCCATACCACTCATCTTTTTAGGCACTGAGCCTACTAAAAAGTCATAGCCTCTACTCTTATGGGGCAACACAGATTTTAAAGTCCCTATAAATTCCCACAAACCATCTAACACATTCTCTTCTTTTTTATAACCCTCATAAAAAATATTTTCTATACTATCTAGGTCTTTAAGTCTTTTAAGTGCCATAAAAAGTGTAGCGATATCTTCAGCATTTTGAAATCTATAATAGTGAGAAGAAAGAGATTTTTGAATTTCATTATCTGAAGCTTCAAGTAAGGAGAAGTCTAAACTCTGTAAAAATTTTACAATAAGTTTAGCATTTCCATAGGCAAAAAGTGCACAGACAAGTGCAATCGTTTCATCATTATATTTTGATGCAATAAGTAGTGGGTCTGGTTTATCTAAAGAGATTTCACTAGCATTATTTCTAGCCAACACCTCTTCATCTAAAAGAAGTTTTACTTTTTTAAGTGTCATAGGTTTCCGTAGGGTCGATAACATCGACCAATTGTTTAAAACGTAAAATGTTCACCTAAGTAATGCTTACGTACATTTTCATCATTGGCTATCTCTTCTGATGTACCCGTTGCCAGCATCTCACCATTTCGCATGACATACGCTCTATCACAAATACCCAGTGTCTCACGTACGTTATGGTCAGTAATAAGTATACCCATATTAAGTTCGACAAGCTGAGAAATAATATTTTGTATATCTAAAACCGCGATGGGGTCTACCCCTGCAAAAGGTTCATCAAGCAATAAGAACTTTGGTTCACCTACCAATGCTCTAGCTATCTCAACTCTACGTCGCTCACCACCACTTAGACGTATACCTAAACGTGATCGGATAGGTTCAATATTAAAAATTTCAAGAAGTTTTTCTATACGTGGTTCCATCGTCTCTTTTGGAATTTTCAGTGCTTCTGCTGCTATGAGTAGGTTTTCTTCCACAGTAAGATCTTTAAAAATACTTGACTCTTGTGGTAAGTACCCTATACCCATCTGTGCACGAGCACTCAAAGGCAAACTGGTTACATCTTCACCATCTAGAAACACCTGTCCTTCAGTAGCATCGGTGAGTCCACATACCATATAAAAAGAAGTTGTTTTTCCTGCACCATTGGGTCCTAAAAGCCCTACTATCTCTTTAGACTTCACACGTAAAGAGATGTCATGAACGATTTGTGTTTTTTTGATGGTTTTAGCGAGGTTGATGGCTTCAAGTGTGTGCATTAACTATTTATCCTATACATTCTTCTATTTTCATAAGGTTCTATCTCAATAAGTACAACATTATATCCAACTGCTTCTAAAAAAGATTTAAGCTCATCACTTCCCCACTCTACCATATGCCAACCAGACTTTTCAAACTCCTCAAAAAGCCCCATTTGCATGAACTCCTCATGCTCAAGTCTATAAAGATCATAGTGGTAAAGGTTTGCACCATCTTTCCCAACATAACACTGTTGCAGTGAAAATGTTGGAGAGGTTACTTCACCCTCTATACCTTTTTCTTTTGCTATAGCTTGGGTGAGTGTCGTCTTTCCTGCTGCCAAATCACCTCGTAAAAATACGATGGCATTTTGAGGTAATATTTTTTGTAGATAGATTACTACTTTATTTAATTCTGTTAATGAGGCTTGAATTTCTTTCATTCTTTACTCTTCTTCTGTTTCAACATATGTAGATATTTCAATATCTATCCCAGCATCAGCAATTACTTTTAATATATCATTAGTAAAAGTAAAATTTTTTGAATAATACTTAGATACATTAAAAGTCATACCTACATTGAAACACATATTCATATTTTTTTCTTTTAATTCAGTAATTAATTCTTTATCTGAAATTAAAAAAGTTTTTAAATCACTAAAATGCTCCAACACATCTTCATTGTCAGAAATTAAAAATTTAAAACCTGAATGAGTACGTACTCTTCCAACTGTGTCCTTTATACCTTTCACCCAATATTCATCTTTTGAAATACTATATTTATTAACAAAATGATGTATATCTATTTCTTCAGACCAAACATGAAACATGGTATCAAGCATTATCTTAACTTCTGACTAACATCAGCCATAAAATTCAAATGTTCTCTCGTCTTACCAGAGTCAAGTTGTGCTTCCACCAGCTCTATAGCCTCTTGCATATCACGTACATTACCATCAACAAAGAGTGCAAAAGCAGCATTAATGACTACAATGTCTCTTTTAGCACCCTCTTCTTCACCCGAGAATATATCTCTAGTGATTTGTGCATTATGCTTTGCATCTCCACCAAGTATTGCCTCTTTTGGTGCAAGCGTAAAGCCAAAGCCTTCTGGGTTTATCTCACCTTCAGAGATACGCCCTGCTTCTACATAAGCAAAAGCTGTATTGGTACTGATACCTATCTCATCCATACCATCTTTAGCACTTACTACATAGGCTCTTTTTGTATCTAATTCTAAAAGAGCTTCTGCCATCACTTTAACATAGCTTGGGTCAAATACACCTAGCAGATACTTCTGAGCACCTGCAGGGTTAGTGAGTGGTCCTAAAAGGTTAAATATTGTTCTATGGTTTATAGATTTACGTATAGGCATAATATGTTTCATCGCAGGATGGTGGTCTGTCGCAGGGAAGAAACAAAATCCTGTCTCTTCAAGCATCTTGATTTTGTTCTCTATAGTTAAATCTAGATTCAATCCTAAGGCTTCAAGTACATCTGTAGAACCAGAGTTAGAGGTTATACTTCTGTTTCCATGTTTAGCCACCACACGTCCCATAGAAGCCAATAGTAACGATACGGTAGTAGAGATGTTAAAGCTTCCACTTTTGTCTCCACCTGTACCTACTATGTCTATGGCTTTTTCACGAAGTTCATCTGAGAGATTAAGTTTAATGGAGTGTTCACGCATCACTGAAGCAGCTGCTGCAATATCAGCACCACTCTCACCTTTTTCATAAAGGTCTATGAGAAATTGACGTGCCTTGTCTTCAGGTATTTCGTTGTTAAATAGTTTTTCAAATTGTTGTTTTATATTCATGTTTATGATTTTACCATTATTGTTATTATTTTTGTATATCTTCTATCAGTTTATCAAAGTCATTTCTGTAAAATCTATCTTGAATTACTCTATATTTCTCAAATTCACTCAAGGCATGTTCCTTAGCAATTTGAGCTGATACTGTACCAGCATCTTTTAACACAAGTCTATCATCAAACTCTAGAAAAAGATCTAGTCTAGTACTCCAGTCTTCCATAGTCATAGGTATTTTACGCTTAGCCCGCCCCTCTGCTAAGTCCAAATATGCACTGACTATCAAACCTAAAGACTCTAGTTCTTCTTTTTGTAAATAATTCTTAGCTATTACAACGTCTGTTTTCATTATCTTACCATCTGGTGCATTGTTCCAAGAATTTAATCCCATAAACTCTTTATTACTATCTGCTCTTTTAAGTATAAGCTCTGGTGCTGTATGTCCGTGTATAGCATAGTGCATTTTATTTTGAACTTTTTTAAAAAACATTTTTGTAAGTGCATCATCTCTGTTATAATCAAGACTTGTTACATAAATATCTGTAACTTTTTGATAAAACTTCCGTTCACTTAGTCTTATTTCTCGGATCTCTTCAAGTAACATATCAAAATATTCTTCACCTAAAAAAGACCCATTTTCAAGTCTCTTTTTATCTAAGACAAATCCCTTAATGGAAAATTCTTTAAGCACCTGTGTAGCCCACTGTCTAAACTGTGTGGCTTTTTTAGAGTTTACTCTGTAACCTACGGAGATAATCATATCAAGGTTATAATAATTTGTAGGCTTTTTAGCAAATTCGGAATTTCCGAATTTATTCATAGTATCAAGTTCTGAGAGTTCAGATTCACTGTATATATTTTTTATATGCTCATTAACAGTAGATACAGATTTACCAAACAGCTCTCCGATAAGCTTCTGCGTGAGCCATACATTTTCATCCCTTACCTTCACCTCAATACTATCTTCTCCACTTTGAGAAGTAAAAATGAGGAACTCTGCTGTACTGTTTCTAATTTTTAGGTTTTTTAGCATTATTTTTCTTCAATAAAATGATAGCCAGTTTTTTCAATTACCAAAGGTGTTAATATATATTTATTTTTATCAACTGTTCCTAATATTTTTAATAACATTTTAGCTTTAATTTTAAACCCATTAACACTTGAATTTGAACTACCCAATAATTGACTATATCCTGATGTAAAATATGAAGAATCTAAAATAATATCAAGTTCATTACCACATCCACACTCTTCTTGACCAACTTTATAAGTAATATAACTATCCGTAACTATTCCACCAGATGCTGTAGTAACTTTACTTATACCAAACAAACCATCAATCCAAAATATATTTTCATTCTTCTTTTCAGATAAATCAGATAAAAGTATAGAATTATGATTTTTTTCAAGATTAGATTTTGATTTAATCCACATATCATTTATACGTATGTCATATTCAAAGCTTTCTCTTAAACTTCCACCCATTGAAGCACCAAAATTAACTCCTGCTTGAACTATTGTAGTTTTTGTATATTTTACAGGAACTTTTTTATGTGTTTTTTCATATTCGTTTATAATAAATTCTTTATCTAAATAAATGATTTCATTCATATATTTCTCCATTTTTATTATAACAATATCATAAATAACTATTGAGTAGTAAAAATATGTCAAATTGACATATTTTTATTTTAGAGGTCTTTTACATAATCCTCTTTTTGAGACTTAGGAATTGTCTTGGTTGTAGGTATCTGAAGTACTTCATAGTGTTTAGCACCTTTAAGGTACTCAATAGTCACTTTGTCACCTATTTTAACATCTTTTGATGCTTTGGCTTTGATGTCATTTATCATCACTACCCCAGACTTCAACATATCTGTAGCTATAGTACGACGTTTTACCACATTTAC
>CAZXGY010000054.1:0-1407 GCA_964640455.1 uncultured Sulfurovum sp. | reverse complement strand
TTAAACATCTCCTCAGCAATCTTCGCTTCCATCACACCCTTCATAGTAAGCCCTCCATCTTCAGAGATATACTGTTCTGATTTTAATATTTTAAAGACAACTTTGCACTCTTTCATTTCAAACATACCAGTATCAACAAGCATTTTTTGAACATCTTTAAGTGTCTCATCTGTCTCTTTTTTCATAAGAGCCAAAAGACACACACGTTCAACTACGTTTTCTTCATTCATAGCTTAGTGTAAGTCCGCGTTTAGTTTTACTTCTCTTGTACTTCTTCTTACTACAATCTCACCCGTAGTTGAGTTTTGTCTAAAGTGAAGACCATTTAGTCCTTGAAACTCATCTGCACGGAAAGTAGTTTTATTTGCTAACTTAGCTTCAGGGTTTGCATCTACGATTTTAGCTAACTCTTCTGGAGATACTTTTACTTTAGTTCCCGCGAAGATAGCAACACCACCATCAATAATACATGCATCTCCAAGAGGGATACCACATGTTGAGTTAGCTCCAAGCAGTGTGTTTTCACCAATACTGATAGGGTTACCATCTGTACCACTAAGCACACCAAGGATACTCGCTCCTCCACCTACATCTGAACCAGACCCAACGATAGCAGAAGATGAGATACGACCTTCAACCATGACAGGTCCTAATGTTCCTGCATTAAAGTTGATGTATGACGCACCTGGCATCACTGTTGTTCCAGCTGCGAGTTGAGCACCCATTCTTACTTTAGACGCTTCAAGAATCCTAGTGTTATCTGCAGGAATGATATGCTGTAAGAATCTTGGGAATTTATCTACAGAGTCTACTGTTGGGTAAGTTCCGTTTAGTTTCATTTCGATTTTATTGTCTCTTAGGTAGTCAAGTTCGTAAGGAGTATTCCCTACCCATGCCACGTTTGAAAGAATTCCAAATGCACCATTAAGGTTTACTTTTCTTAGTTCACCTTTTGCAAGTGAAAGTGCATAAAGTTTAAGATATACCGCTTCTACAGACTCAGCATTTGCATCTTCAAACAAAAATACAATTCTAAAGTTTTTACCAATGTCTTCCATGTTTGCAAGTGCTTTGATGACTTGTACATTTTTGTGTGCATCACCTGTTGCTTCTGCAAGGTATGGAGCAAATGCTGCCATAGCGTTGTTTACAAATGCTTCATTGATAGTAGTAACAAATTCAGTCCCTGTAAAATCTACATTACATTTAGCCTCTTGAAGTGCTTTAATGAAAACTGCAGCTGAACCAAAGTTCTCTTTCCAGTTAATGAGTCCAAAGTTTGCTTGAAGGATTTTCTCTGCATTCTTTTGACCACGGTCAACTCTAGCGATACCAAATGCCATAGGCTCTTTATACCCTGCTTGTGAAGTAACCTCTGTTACCAATGCTTTAAATGCGTCTGTTGAT
>CAZXGY010000053.1:0-7496 GCA_964640455.1 uncultured Sulfurovum sp. | reverse complement strand
TCTGTCTCAAAAAACAGCTATTGGTTTAAGCTGTTCTTTATAGGATGGTTTATATGACTCTGATAATACTCTAAAAGTTATGAGTTTTTGTTGAGTACACGCTTGGCAAAAAGGAACTTCTTGCTGTAGTACCCGCGGTTAATAGGTGAGATAATAATCCCTTTTTTTGTAGAAGCAGCGTGGATAAACTCATCATTTCCGATATATATGCCTACGTGAGTCACAGGAATACCTCGTGATTTGTCAGTAAGAAAGAAGAGTAGATCACCCTTTTGTAAGTTTTGTCGGTCTACTTTACACCCTTTATTTGATTGTCCGAGTGCTGTACGTGGTAGGTTGATATTATGCTTTTTATAGAGGTATTGAACATAGCCAGAACAGTCAAAGCCTTTAGGTGTCGTACCACCCCAAACATATTTACCACCTTTAAAAAACTTGGCATCTTCTAGGAGTTTTTGTTTGTCAACTTTAGAGACTTTGTAGGTTTTACCTACTTTTTTAGCCTCTTCTTTTGCTTTAGCTATACGCTTGGCTCTTTCTCTGGCTGCTTGGGCTCTACGTGCTCTATATTCTACTTGATGAAGTTCATCATAAATGGCTTGTAGAGAGTACTCTGTGGCTTTTTGATTGAGGCAGGCATTCTCTTTGTGTTCTAAGGTTTTAGTATGGGTGATATTGCCATGTCTATCTGTGATGGTAAATAGGTTGGAGAAGCAGAAAGTCGTAAGTGAT
Source organism: uncultured Sulfurovum sp. (assembly GCA_964640455.1). Classification (GTDB taxonomy): domain Bacteria; phylum Campylobacterota; class Campylobacteria; order Campylobacterales; family Sulfurovaceae; genus Sulfurovum. The sequence goes on along the minus strand of CAZXGY010000053.1, from coordinate 6,764 downwards.
AATACAAGTAGATATATTTTAAACATAAGCTTCTTCTCTCTTTTAATATTTTATCATATCAAAAGCTCTATTAGAAGAAACTTTTTTGGTAAGTCAGTGTTTACTTTTAGTGATTTGTTCCACAGAAGTTCGCATCACACCCATTTACAGCACCTGAGTACTTAGAGTTAGCTATAAAGAATTTTAAGAGACGTTGTTTACGTTTTTTAAAGAAAGGAGAGGTTACTGCTGCGAGTCCTTCAGGTTTATTTTTATGAAGTTTTTCAAGTTTTTCTGGGGTATTAAAGTAAAAATCCCAGTCATCATCATCTATCTGTTTTGCTTGATAAAATGGTGTACCATGACAAGCTGTACAGAGTTTTGTCACTGTACGAAATGCTCCTGTATCATATTTTTCTGCTGCATAAGAAAAAGAAGTCACCCCTGCTATAAGAAAAGCAATGGCAAGCATTTTGTTTGTAGGTTTCATAGCGTAGCCTTTTTTAATGCCATTGTACTCGGAGCTATGTGTAATTTATGTGTAGCTTAAGCTATAATTGCAGTTATGGATAATCAAATTATTATTATAGGGGGAGGAGCAAGTGCTTTAATGCTTGCTTCACTACTGCCTAAACAAACCGTGACTATTATTGAATCAAATGCTAAGTTGGGTGCTAAGATACTTGTCTCAGGTGGAGGAAAGTGCAACATAACCAACACTGAAATGGGTACAGAGTATTATCTTGGAGATGCTGATTTTGTAGCCCCATCACTCAAAGCTTTTAGTGAAAAATCACTTTTAAAATGGCTGGAGAGACAAGGATTGAACCCAGAACTGCGTAAAGAGACACAATACTTTTGTAGAGACTCGGCTAAAGAGCTGTTAAACATTTTTATAAAAGAGGCTAAAAAACAAAAAATAGTACTCAATGAAGAGGTACTCTCTGTAAGTAAACGAGATGATATTTTTTATGTCAAAACATCTAAAAAAACCTATACATCTTCAGCTATGGTAGTTGCATCTGGAGGATTGAGTTTTCCTAAACTTGGTGCGAGTAGCATTGGTTATGAAATAGCAGAATATTTTGGGCATAACATCGTAAAAACTGCTCCTGCATTGGTAGGTTTTACTGTACAAAAAGAGCAGTTTTTCTTTAAAGCACTCTCAGGTGTATCAACTGATGTTAGCATTAAAGTAGCAGAGCAGGAGTGTAAGGGTGCTTTACTTTTTGCACATAAGGGTATGAGTGGACCAGCAGTACTTGATGCTTCTTTGTATTGGGAAAAAGGTAGGATTGAGATAGACTTTTTACCAGACTTTTCTTGGAAAGGGGTACAAGGTTCCAAGAAGCAGATATCTTCACTTTTACCTATGCCAAAACGTGTTACTAAGGCATTTCTGATAGAATTAGAACTTGAAGATAAACCGTACAACACATTGACAAAATCAGAACTTGAAAAACTACATACTTTGAGTCATTACAGTTTTGCTCCTGCTGGTACATTTGGGTACAGCAAGGCAGAAGTGACCAAAGGTGGTGTAGATACTTCTGAAGTTGATAATATCACTATGATGAGTAAAGAAGAAAAGGGGCTTTACTTATTAGGTGAAGTGTTAGATGTTACAGGCAGGCTTGGAGGGTATAACTTTCAGTGGGCCTTTGCATCTGCATATAGTTGTGCCAAACATATTAAAGGGAAGAATCATGGGAAATAGCTGGAGATTACTGCTTGTACTTTTAAGTGCACTGTTTATAAGTGGATGTGTAGGGACACCGGATAAAGAGGGCTGGCATTCTGGACAAAAAAGTGAGTTTTTAGAGATCCTTAAATCAAATAAATATCTTTCTATCTGTAACCAACGAGGACTTTATGAAAAGGTAAGAGCAAGTCAAAACTCTGTGTTGATGAGTAAAATGCTTGTAGCCTATGCTGAGAACCTTGCCAATGGGTGTATTGACCTTAAAACATTTAATGAAGTACAAAAATCAAGAAATACTATACATTTTTCATCTAAATACACTACCTATTTGCAGACAGTCAATATACAAAGTATAGCAATGCAACTCAAAGCTGGGCAAAGCATAGAACAGATACTTAAGCCGTATATCCCAGAGTACACTCAGTTTGGGGCACTGCTTAATCACTATCATTCACTTAAAAATTCTGCAGACACTTCTGCTGAACTCCTCCATAAAATACGTTTAAATATAGAACGTGTAAAACTAATGAAGCCAGGGTTAGGTACAAATTATGCTCTTGTGAATATTCCTGAGTTTAAAGTACGTGTGATTGAAAATAATCAAACATCTATTGCTATGCGTATAGTCGTGGGTAAACGTAATAAACAAACCCCTGTTTTTTCTGCGGAGCTCCAATCTATCGTGCTTAACCCTACATGGAATGTACCCGATAGTATTGCAAGACATGAGATTATTCCTAAGACATTAAAAGACCCATCTTATTTGAGAAGACATCGTTTGGTGATACGTAGAGATTATAATTTAGACTCACCAGCACTTCGTTTTGATGCTAACTTGAGTGCTAGATATGTTGGTGGTAAAGGAGCGGTGCCTTTTAAGTTTATAGAAGTAGCATCAGGGCGTAATGCTTTGGGACGTGTAAAGTTTTTATTTCCTAATGAAAATTCTGTCTATATGCATGATACACCAGCAAAACATCTATTTAAGAGAAAAGTACGTGCCTACAGTCATGGTTGTGTAAGACTTGGTAACCCTATGAAAATGTTAGATTTCTTAGCAACAAATTACAGTACTGCTACAGCTGAAAAAGTCAATGAAGAGTATAAGAGTAAAAAGACACATTATATACCTATTGTTAAACGTCTGCCTGTGCATACGGCATATTTGACTAGCTATGTTGCTGAAGATGGAAAATTATATTTCTTTTCTGACCTCTATGGTTATGACAAATTACAAAAGCTAAACTTTAGATAACGATGATGACAAGGGCATGGCTGATTTTAGCTGATATCCTTGTCCATCTACTTCTTTTTTGCTCTCTAATACTTTTTTATCTTAATCCTCCTTCTTATCATCACTTAAAAAAAATGACTCAAAAACCAAAAGCATCTTGTCCAGAGCCTTATATTTTACAAGGTATTTTACCTTTGCCAGGAATAGATTTAAATGCTACAATCACCTTAGAAGAGTTTAGACGTATGAGTGAACAGTGTAGTGTAGAGGAGTATGGTATAGAAGAGAATATATTTTTAAAACATACATTAAAAGAGAGGCTCAGTGCTTTGTCTACCAAAATGGGTGACCCTATCTTTATTCGTATTTTCAAAGAAGAAGCTATGCTTGAAGTATGGATATGGACAGGCAATACATATGAGCATTTAAAAGACTATATTATTTGTGCGAGTTCTGGTCATCTGGGTCCTAAACTCAAAGAGGGTGACAGACAAGCACCTGAAGGTTTTTACAAAGTAAGAAAAAGCCATTTAAACCCTAACAGTAAATTTCACCTCTCTTTTAATTTGGGCTACCCCAACAGGTATGACCGCGTACATAAACGAACAGGCTCTTTTTTGATGGTACATGGTAATTGTGTTTCTATCGGGTGTTATGCTATGACAGATGAGAAGATAGAAGAGATATATGCATTGGTAGAAAAAGCATTAAAAAAAGGGCAGAAACATGTGGATGTTCATGCCTATCCATTTCGTATGACAGTAGAAAACATGGACTTGTATGAGGGTAATGTTTGGTATGACTTTTGGACAAACCTCAAAGAAGGATATGACTACTTTGAAGCAGAAAAACTACCACCAAAGATAAAGGTAGAAGGGTTACGTTATGAAATCTATGAATAAGTACTAGATTTGACATTTATTGGTTACTATAACCAATCTGACTAATCTAGGGGGATTATCATGATTGAATATGGTGTAATAGTAGTATTGGTTTTAGTCATACTTACTATGACTTGGGTTTGGTACATACAACCCAAAAGAGCAAATGAAAAATTGAGTAAAAATATCGAAAGCATTAAAGATGAGTTTGATAGTAAATATCACACACTTATTGAAAATCTTATAGGGTATGAACCTTCTTATGATACGTGCAAGAATCTACTTATAGATATTCAGCAGTTGAGTGAAAAAAAGGTACGACGAAAAGAGTATCAACCTGCTTATGGTGAAGTCCCTGATAGTCTAAATCAAAAGAGCCATGAAATTATGCATATCTCACACCAAATGCGTACATCTCTTTCTGGACTATTAGGCTTTACACACTTTCTTAACGATACAAAATTAACAGAAGAACAAAAAGAGTTTGTTTCTCTTATTTCTCTTAGTTCTGATGAGTTATTGACACTTGTAAATAATATTATAGGTATGACACCTAAACCACGTATTTTTAATCATGTAAAAGATAAAACAGTGGCTCAAAGTATGACTCCACCATCATCTCATACTGCTATACCCTATGTTCTCGTAGTAGATGATAATGAAATCAATAAAAGGTTACTTGCTAAAGTGCTAGAACATGAAAATTTAAAAGTTATCTATGCTTCTAATGGTGAAGAAGCAGTAGCATTGAGAGAAAATAATCATTTTGATATTATTTTTATGGATATAGAGATGCCTGTGATGAATGGTGTAGAAGCAAGTAAAGCCATACGAAAATATGAGAAGGAACAAAATATAGCACCTGTACCTAATTATAGCTTTGACAGCAAATACAGGGGAAAATGATAGAGATACTTATCTTGACGCAGGGATGACTGACTATATGGAAAAACCTATTATGATTGATGATGTACGTGAGAGAATTGCACAACTCTAATACATAAGTGCCAATATGTTAAAATGTTTCACTTTAATATATTGGTGAAATATGGCATCTAAAGAGATACGTTACAATGATAAATCTTTTCAACTCTCCTATGAGTTAGTTAACCCCACGCAAGAAGAGGTACTTCTCGTACTTCACGGATGGGGAAGCAATAAAGAGATAATGAAACAAGCCTTTGGCAAAACACTCCCACAGTACAAACACATCTACCTTGATATGCCAGGCTTTGGTAAGTCAAATAATGAGATGATACTTACGACTGAAGACTATGGGCATTTTGTGCAACTCTTTTTAGAGGCTCTGGGAGTGAGTGTGACTATCGCTATGGGACACTCATTTGGTGGAAAGGTAGCTACTTTGCTAAATACCCCTTGTTTGGTACTTCTCTCAAGTGCCGGTGTAGTGACGGTGAAACCTTGGTCAGTTAAAGTAAAGATAGCTACTTTTAAACTACTCAAACCACTTGGTATGAAGAAAATACGTGAACTCTTCGTTGCTCCAGATGCACAAGGTATGAGCCATGAGATGTATGAGACTTTTAAAAATGTGGTAGATGAAGATTTTGAAGATTCATTTGCCAAGTCTAAGTCTAAAGCCCTTTGCTTTTGGGGTAAGGAAGATACTGCTACACCACTTTACACAGGAGAGAAGATAGCTGGGCTCATTGAAAACTCAGCGTTTTATCCATTATATGGAGATCACTTCTTCTTTTTACAACATAAAGACTTTATAGCTCAAACCATAACAGAACAATGCAGGGAACTCACTAATGTTACAACTACTTAATTCACTTTTTTACGCGCTTTTCATTTTGGCGATGGGGTACTACTTCATTACCAACCTACAGTGGTACAGTTACAAACTAAACCGTGTACTTTTTCACCATACAAAAACATGGTGGCACTTTGCGTACTTCTTAATGCCATTTGCACTCTATATGTTAGTAACTTATAGTAGTGCCTATGGGTTTGTCGTAGTCATCGCTTATTTGGCTTTACTATTTCAGTGGTATAGAGGACTAGACAAACCTTTGGTTTTTACAGGTCGTGTAAAACGTTTCTTCGCGGCAATGTTACTCTTTGCCATTTTCATTGCGGTAGCGTTTAATCACTTTGCAGTGGTAATTCCCATCTTCTTAGCATACTTTATTTCACTTTTTATAGAGAAAATGCTTTTTAATGGATTCAAAGTAAAAGCAGAGAAAAAAATAGCAGCTATGTCCGATATGAAAGTGGTAGGTATTACCGCATCGTATGGAAAGACAAGCATTAAAAACTATGTAGAACACTTGCTTAAAGCCAAGTACAACACTTATGCTACACCACGCTCGGTAAACACTCTAGGTGGCGTGATGAAAGATGTCAATGATGATTTACCAGCAGATACAGAAGTCTATGTGGTTGAGATGGGTGCAAGAGGTGAGGGTGACATCGCTGAGATAAGTACTTTTGTAAACCCTCACTATGTGGTAGTGGGGAAAATAGGTCCAGCACATATTGAGTACTTTAAAACGATGGAGAACATCCGTAATACTAAAATGGAGATACTCAAAACAGACAGACTCAAAACAGCATGGATACATGAGAGTGCTATGGTGAAACCAGAAGCAAATGTACATACTTTTGGAACCAAAGAGAACTTAGACATGCGTTCTAATGTCACAGCCCCTGAGTTCATCATAGAAGAGGTAGAAGCAACGTTAGAAAGTACAAGTTTCACACTTGATGGTGTACGTTACTCAGCTAGTATTTTAGGTGCATTTAATGCTATGAACTTAGCAGCAGCCGTACTAGTAGCAAAAGAGTTAGGTTTGACAGATGAGCAGATACAAAAGCAACTAAGCACCCTAGAACCAGTAGCCCACAGACTCCAACGTATAGACGCAGGTGGCAAAGTGATACTCGATGACTCTTTTAACGGAAACATAGATGGTACTATGGCGTCATTTGATTTGGCTACCAC
>CAZXGY010000052.1:0-7541 GCA_964640455.1 uncultured Sulfurovum sp. | reverse complement strand
TAAAAAGTTTGTGATAGTTCGTGCTTTTGCTGGTGATTCGACAATAATTAAATTTTTCATAAATAACTTACTTTATATATAGGAATTTTTGGCATTGTAACACATTTGTATGGAAATTCGTATATAATAGTATAAAATCTTATAGCTAATTTAAAGAGAGGGATATTATTATTAAACAGTTATTTATAGTTCTTAGCATCTTTATCGTGTTTGTAACACACTTGAATGCAGAGTATCAGCCATGGATTGAAAAGCAATTAGCGTTGACATATAAAATGAATGAAAACAACATCACACAAGAGCAAATAAAAAATATTGCTGATGAAGAAGATGCATTTTATGATGATATTTTAGAAGTTATTTTATTGCAGAAAGAAAACTTTTTAAATAATCCTAAAAAGTTTGACAAAGAGATACTTAATTTAGAAAAAATAATTCGTATTAACAAACGTGTAGGCAACAAATATGCTGTATTACGGGATGAAGTACAGATAAAGTCTTATAGAGTAATACATGATCAAAATAAGATGGTACGTAAAATATTTGAAGCTTTAGATTATTATACTATTGATGACTTTGAAGTTAAAATGAATGATCTTTTTGCTGAAAATCAACTGGCTGTACATGCATTGGCAGACGTTGATTATAAACCCTACCTGCTAATCAATAAAAAAGATAAAAGATTGAAAGAAGCACAGAAAAATATAAAAGATTTTTATGCATTGTTAGAGATAAATAGAAATATCCTAAAATATCTTTCTGTTTCAGAGAATAAAGTATATCGTCTCAATAAGTATGCAAAATATAATGTACTTTCAACGGTGCTTTATCTTAATAAAATGCCATTAGTTAAACGTATAAACCCTTGGCTAGAGTCTTTAGGTTTGGATGTAGCCAAATTATCATGGATAGTTTTAATCTCTTTAATTATTTACTTTATACGTAAGGTACTTTACGGAATTATAGAAAAACTTTTTTTACGAACCAAGTATATGAAAAAGTATACAGAAGAGATACTAGATGACGTGAGGACACCTATAGCGTATCTGTTACTTGTAGTTAATTTAGAGTTGGCACTTTATATCTATTATGATTTTAGTACATTTGCGTTAATGAGTAAGGTTTTTAATATTCTTTATGCACTTTTCTTTACCTTTATTATTTACAGGATACTCAATAGTATTGCTAGAATTAAAATAGAACATATTGGAAACTCTGATAAAAAAATCAAAGATGAGATGATTAATGTAACAATAAAAATTATTAATTTTCTTATTATTATTTTTGGTCTTCTGCTTGTTCTTTATATCGCAGGGGTGGACTTAACGGCAGTACTGTCAGGTCTTGGGATAGGAGGATTTGCAGTAGCACTTGCGGCTAGAGAGAGTCTTGCAAACTTTTTTGGAACCCTATCTATACTTATGAGTGATGTATTTTCTCAAGGAGATTGGATAGTCGCAGATGGGAAAGAGGGGACGGTTGTTGAGATAGGTTTGAGAGTAACAACCTTACGTACTTTTGACAATGCAATGATCTCTATTCCTAATGGTGTCTTGGCAAATGGAGATGTGAAAAATTGGAATAGGCGTGTGATTGGTAGACGAATTAAGATGAAGTTAGGTGTAAAATATAATTCTAAAGCAGAAAATATTAATAATGCTGTGATCGCTATTCGTGAAATGTTGAAAGAGCATAAGGGTATTGCTACTGTCAATACAAGTTATAGTGCACGACTGAATAAGAATGCAAAACTTGTTTCAAAAGAAGATACCTTAGGAGTGAAACGAACACTTTTAGTTTATTTGGATGAGTTTTCAGATTCGAGTATTAATATACTTGTCTATTGTTTTACAAAGACAACAGATTGGAATGAGTGGCTAGCAGTAAAAGAAGATGTCATGTATAAAGTTATGCAAATATTGGAAGAAAATAGATTAGAGTTTGCTTTTCCATCACTTACTATTTATCAAGAAGAGGAAGAAGTATAGACATCTTAACAGATGTCTATACTTAGATGGTTTTATTAAACGATAAGTTCAGGTATACGTATTGCTTGACCAGGATAGATGAGGTCAGCATTTTTAATAACTTCAAGATTTGCTTCAACAATGAGAGGGTACTTGCTACCATTCTTATAAAAGTCAGATGCAATACCCCAAAGCGTATCACCTTTCTCAATAGTATAAAATACAGGTTCAAATAGTTCTTCTGCTTTTACGTTTTCTTCAGAAATTTGAGTAAGTGTTACCAGTTGATCTGCATTGACTTGTGAAATACCCTCTACATTACCTGCAATGAGTATAGCTTTCTCTTTTGTTGCTACATCAGTAGCTACTCCACCAAGTGCTACAGTCTCTCCATCTACTTCTACAACAAGCCCTTGAACTGGAAGTTCAGAAAAACTTGTTTCTATTTCATTCTTGATAGCTTCATTGTCATCACCATGACCGAGTATCTTTTTTCCTGCCGTGCTTAAAAAATCAAAAAATGCCATTCTTTTCTCCTAATATATAAAATGTATGGTAATAAATTATAGATAGATTTGCCTTAAGGGAAGATAGGAAGAAGAGCTAAAAAGTCAACTCTTCTTTTTGGTAGGACGCTTTTTGAACAAAGTCACAAAAAACTACGCTGTCGCTTAGACTACTTCAGCAGTAGGCTGATGTAACGAGTTACATTATTTTGTTTTTAATATCCTAGGCAGTGTAATACCTGTCTGACTTTGATATTTACCTTTTCTATCTGCGTAGGTTGTTTCACACGCTTCATCCCCTTGTAAGAAGAGTACCTGTGCTATACCTTCATTGGCATAGATTTTAGCAGGCAGAGGCGTGGTGTTAGATATCTCTATCGTAATATGTCCTTCAAACCCTGGTTCAAAGGGGGTAACATTAACAATTATACCACAACGTGCATAGGTGCTTTTACCTAGACAAATAGCCAAGGTATCTTTTGGCATTTTGAAATACTCAACCGTTCTTGCCAATGCAAATGAGTTAGGGGGAACGATACAAATATCACCTTTAAAGTCCACCACATTGTTTTCATTGAAGTCTTTAGGGTCAACGACCTCTGCATTGATATTTGTAAAGATTTTAAACTCATCAGTCACACGAATGTCATAGCCATATGAGCTAAGTCCATAAGAGACAACTCCCTCCCCTACAAGTCCTTCACAAAAAGGTGTTATCATTGCTTCATTGATCGATTTTTCACGTATCCATTTATCGGATTTTAGTCCCACATTTATTCCTTATCTTATATATTGCACATCGGCATTTGTTTTGAGCTTTTCAAAATAGTCTTTGAGTGCTTTTGTCTGTTGCTGTTGTTTCCATTTTGCAGAAACTGCACCTTTAGCTGCATCAAAAGGCATGGTTACTTTTCCATTTTTAGAGACTACCTTGTAGGAGATATAACGGTCACCCGCATTGAAAGGACGTGTGTATGAACCATCCTGTGTTTGGAGTATACTGCCAAGTAGGGCAGGGTTTAAATCTTTTGTCATTTTTTTAACAGAACGACTCTTTACCCCTTTTTTCTTTTTGGTTTGTAAAAAATCTTTCATCGCATTTTTTGTAGAGGCAGAATATTCTATTAAGTTTAGGCTAGATGGAGCAAAGAACTCTTTCTTATGTTTATTATAATAGAGTTTTAATTCATCTTCCGTCGGTGTAGGGATAGAATTTACAACATTGGTTTGAAAGAATTGCTCTTTTTTCATGGCATTTCTAATACTAGAACGATATTTACTCCAAGAAGTACCTTGTGTTTTAAGTATTTTTTGCATTTTAGGTATGGTAAGATTATTTTGTGCAGCAATGGCAGATATTTTACTGTCTATGGCACCTTCATCAATAGCAATGTCTTTCATCGCTGATTTTTGTAATCTATCTTGTATAAGTAGACTGGTTGCTTTTTGTTTAGAAATGGACATCTGTGTCTGGATGGCACGTATTTCTGCAGTTGTAATAGGCACACCCTCAACAATAATGGCAATAGCATCTAGCATTTTTGCTTGAGAGAATGTTAAACATGTAATAAATCCAAGTAGAATAAGTTTTTTCATGTGGGTGTCCATTTCTGTATAAAGTTGGTAAATTATAACATATTCGTGTAAATCTAATATGAATACTCGCTATAATGATTGCTATATTAATGGACTTTCGTGTAGGAGTTGTGAAAATGAAAAAAATCATTATTTTTGTTATCCTTTTTGGCGTTTGTCTCTTTGCCCAAATACAAAATGAATGTATAGAATGTCATGCCGGTATAAAAGATATACGAGATAAGAACTCGGGTATGATGAAGGCTATTTTACAGAAGGCTGATTGAGGTGTAAGGGTGAGTAATATGAAAAAATTTAAAATAAATTCTGAAAATGGTAGATTAATTATATGTGATTCAAATTTGAAATACTTAGAATCTATAGATATACATAAAGATACAAGTGAAAGAAATTATTTATGTCTGGTATCTGGAGAAGATGAATTTACTTATGATATAGGTATTGTAAATGAATTTAATGATTTAAAGATAGATAATCGTTATAAAAGAAAAAATGGTTATTTTGGTATAAATGTCGATTCTGGCAAACTTATTTTATTGAATGAAAGTGAATGGAAAAATGATAAAAAAGAAAATAATGTACTTTTAGCTTCGGGTCATTATAGAGCATCTATTTTTACTTATGAATTTGGAGAGTATTCTGAATATAGAGATGATTTGGTAAAAAAAATTGGTGAGAAAAATATGAAGTATTCGGAATATGTAGGTAAAGTTGGATTATTTGCTTGGGGTATAACAATTATGTCTATTATCTCACTATTTACAGACATAGGACAAGAATATTGGTTTATTCCTTTTTTGTGTTGGTTTTTATCTTGGTATTTGTATTTTAGACTTGTAAATACAAAGAGATATGAAAAGATTGAAAGAATTCGAATGAGATGTGAAAATATATTTCCTCATTATATAATTAAATTGGAGAAGGATAATGCCAATATGCCAGGTGGAGTACAAATCTTAGATTATTAACACAGTAATTAAACTAAAATCACCTAAATAATAATCATGTATAATAACAAAAACAACAACTAATGGAGAAAATAATGACAATAACAAAACGTGTAACATTTATAGCAAAAGAGGGCCATGAAAAGAAAATGAAAGAGCTTTTATCTGCGATGGTAGTGCCTAGTAAGGCTGAAGTTGGTGTGATTTTTTATGAGATATTTCAATATGCTGATAACCCTAGAAAGTTTATGGCGTATGAGTCTTGGGAAGATGAAGCAGCACTTGATGGACACAAAGCTTCAGCACACTATGCAGTGTACAAGTCAAGTTACGAGCCTTACTGTGAACATAAATACTCAGATAACCTAGAAGTGTTAGGATAGACTTTGAAAAATCTATGGGATGATGCTAAAGTAGCAGCGTGCAAAACAGACCTTGACATGCGTGTCTACACCTCAAACTTGTTAGGGCAGAGTGATGAGCTAGTCCTTCATGGTGGGGGGAATACCTCTGTTAAAAGTATGGTAGAAGGGGAAGAGATACTCTATGTTAAAGGCTCAGGTTGGGACTTAGTAAGCATAGAAGCAGAGGGTTTTGCTCCTGTGAAAATGGCTACCCTTTTAGAGATGGCTAAGATGAAAAACCTTTCAGATACTGACATGGTCTCAGGACAAAAAGCAGCGATGATAGACAAAAGTGCACCCAACCCCTCAGTGGAAGCAATACTCCATGCACTCATACCCTTTAAAGTGGTAGACCATACCCATGCAGATGCGGTAGTGACCATATCTAACTCTAAAAGAGGAAAAGAACTGATTCAAGAACTTTATCCGAATTTTCTCATTATTCCTTATGTGATGCCAGGTTTTCTCTTGGCTCAGAAGATTTATGAGATGACAGAGTATAATTTTGATTGGGATGCTTGTGAGGGAATACTCTTGCATAATCACGGTATCTTCACCTTTGATGATGATGCGAAAAAGTCGTATGACAAGATGATAGAGGCTGTGAGTTTAGCTGAGGACTTTTTAGCTGAGAATGCTGAGGTAGTGTTCGATGTTATCGAACCTATATCTTTTGAATTAGATGATTTAAACATAGATAAGTTTATGCATGTCAATCAAACACCTTTAGCTGTTTACTATGCAAGTCAAGATAATTTACGAAACAAAGTAACACGAGGGGTACTGACACCTGAGCACATACTTCGTACAAAGCGTATACCTTTGGTAGTTGAAGACTGGGATGTTGAGGATGCGCTTAGACATTTCAAAGTAGCCTATGAAGCATATTTTAATGCTTACAAAACAGATGAAATTATGCTTGATACTAACCCTAAGTATGCACTTATAAAAGGGTTCGGTATAGTCACTTTTGGTAAGACACAAAAAGAAGCAGATGTCATTAACGATGTGGTAGAACATACCATGATGGCAGTGCTTCGTGCAGATAAGTTAGGAGGCTACCAGAGTATTTCTATAGCCGATAGTTTTGACATGGAATACTGGGAATTGGAACAGGCGAAATTGAAATAATATATTGGTCGGCTGAAGCCAACCCTACAAGGGTTGGAAATGAATATTTATTTTATAATATAGGGTTGGCTTTAGCCGACCACAAAATAGGAAAATCATGAAATATTTAATGGCAATAGACGCAGGCACAGGTTCAGTAAGAGCTGTGATATTTGATACCAAAGGCAATCAAATATCTGTCGCGCAAAAAGAGTGGATACACTTAGAAGTAGAAGGCGTACCCAACTCTATGACTTTTGATGTAGAGAAGAACTGGAACTTAACGGTTTGGTGTATACAAGAGTCTTTAAAAGAAGCTAGACTTAAGGGTGCTGATATTTTGGCAGTGAGTGCAACTTCTATGCGTGAGGGTATTGTTGTGTATGACCACGAAAGTGAAGCCATTTGGGGTGTAGCCAATGTGGATGCAAGAGCAGACAAAGAAGTACGTTTCTTAAAAGAGCAGTATGAAGGTATAGAAGAAGCATTTTACCAAGAGTCTGGACAAACCTTTGCATTAGGAGCATTACCTCGTTTGCTATGGCTTAAAAATAATGAACCTACACGTTATGAAAAAGTAGCCTCAGTTTCTATGATAGGAGACTGGATACTTGCAAAACTTTCAGGCATCATTGCTACAGACCCAAGCAATGGAGGAACCACAGGCATATTTTCTTTAGAAGACCGTACATGGTCAGTAAACATGGCAGAAAAAGTAGGTATCAAGACAAACATTTTTCCTCCCGTACTAGAAACAGGAACCCCCATGGGTAAAGTGACAAGTAAAGCATCAACTGAAACAGGATTGTCAACTTCTACGCTGGTTGTCATGGGTGGGGGTGATGTACAGCTAGGAGCGGCAGGGCTTGGTGTGCTCAAAGAGGGACAAGTAGCCATACTTGGAGGCTCTTTTTGGCAACAAGTTGTCAACATAAAAAGTTCTGTAAAACCACCTATTGACATGAGTATAAGAGTCAACCCTCATGTAGTAGAAGGACTTTCCCAAGCAGA
>CAZXGY010000051.1:0-7575 GCA_964640455.1 uncultured Sulfurovum sp. | reverse complement strand
GCTTCTCCCGCTTGTTATCTGGCGCTGTGCGACAGATGACCAGTGGGTGTTCAACCCGCGCCCCCGTTATCCGGTCACGCAGTGAGCGGATAACGACTGAAGATAGCCGATAAATTTCCGCTAGGTAATTTATTGGATACTCTGTTTTGTTATATGTTCCATAAAGTTAGCTACTTCAATTTGTTTCTTATCTCGTAAACTTTGAATTACTTTCTTTATGTCCTCTTGTGTTTTATTTTGATTAAATTTGAACTTAGCTTCAATACTTGTAACATTAATTTCAAAAAATCTAATAAATTTTGTTAAGTCTTTAAACTTTTCTTCTTGAGGTAGTTTCCAACCATCTTGACCTTCATATATTTCAGTTGTTTCATTTAATAATTCCCATACTTTTTCATTATCGTCAATATATTGAATATTTCCATAAATATGAACAGCACTATAGTTCCAAGTTGGAACATTAAAAGTAGTCTCATAATATGTTGGAGATATATAAGCATGTTCACCATTAAAGATAAAACAAACTTCTTTTGTTTTATCTATATTTGAATGGATATTAGCTTTAGCTAAATGTCCATATAATTTACCATCTTTAAATCTATTGATTGGAAGATGAGTAACTTTAATTTTTCCATTATTTTCTGATGTTAATATGGCAAACGGATTATTTTCTATAAATTCCTCAATAATATTTTCATCTATAATTTTAAATGCTTCAGGTGTGTACATTTTTATCCTTTCATATAACTATTTATTAGGGGGAACATAATGTCCCACTATTCTTGTATTTTTCATATTAGTAGTATATCAAAAGTGTCTGACTATTTCTAAAAATATGTCAATTTGAAATATTTTTATCTTATTTTCTATAAATTGTATAAAATATTGATAGTTGTTTATGTCCTTTTATCGGATATGAGCCAATATTTAGACAAAATGTACCTCTATTTGTTTATTTCTAGCAATAGTCGACATTATGTCCTACTATTTTTAGGAGTAAATTATGCAAGTTAAGAAGAAACTACTAGATATTGTCCGTGATAAAATACGTTTTAAACACTACAGTATTAAAACTGAAAAATCTTATGTAGGGTGGATAAAGCAGTATATTTTCTACCACAATAAAAAACACCCTATAGAAATGGCAAAACCTGAAATAGAAGCATTTTTGACGTATCTTGCAGTCGAACGTAAGGTATCACCCACCACTCAAAACCAAGCATTTTCTGCTTTATTATTTCTTTATAAAGAGGTGCTTGGTATAGATATGAGTACATGGAACATTCAAGCCCTAAGAGCACAAGAGAGAAAACATATACCACAAGTACTCACCAAAGATGAAGTGAAAAAAGTGATAGATAATCTTACCGGAACATATCAACTTATAGTGTATTTGATGTACGGTTGTGGTTTGCGTATGAGTGAGGCTTTAAATATACGTATAAAAGACATAGATTTTGGATTTGATAAAGTGTATATCTGGGATAGTAAGAGTTTAAAAGACAGAACAGTACCTCTACCACAAGTTATCAAGCAACGCTTAAAGGCACAAGTAGAGTATGTAGAAGGCATGCATGCTAACGATATTTCAGATGGATATGGGTCTGTTTATATGCCTTATGCATTCGAGCGTAAATATCCTAATGCTAAGTATGAAACAAAGTGGCAGTTTTTGTTTCCTATGAGAAATGTAGCTAAAGACCCTCGTAGTGATGTGATTAGACGACATCATGTGCATGAAAAGACTTTGGGGAGAAACATAAAACAAGCAGCTATAAAAGCAAATGTACATAAACGTGTGACTTCACATATATTTAGACACTCTTATGCTACACATCTTCTTCAGAGTGGCATAGATTTAAGAAGTATTCAAGAACTACTTGGACATAAATCTGTTGAAACTACCATGATATATACACACGTAGTAGCAGAGATGAATAAGGGTAGAGTAGTGAGTCCTTTAGATATGTAGCTTTAACCCACATCACAGTACCATAACACAAACCAAAAGGAGAATATGTGAAGTGTCATATATGCAGTAACCCTACAGTAGCATTTACCCATGAAAAAACAAACATTACGTACTACCACTGTCAAGCTTGTGAATACATCTTTAAGTCTCCAGAATATTATCAAGACTTTGAGGGTCAAAAAGAACGCTATAATTTACATGAGAATAATGAAGAAGATGCTGGCTACATAGCATACTTTCAACGCTTTTTAGATTTTACTTTACCCTTGGTTGAAAAGCCTCAAAATGCTTTAGATTTTGGTTGTGGGCGTACCTCTTTACTGGCTTCTCTTTTAGAGAAAGAGGGGATAGCTTGTGACTATTATGACCCTATCTATCACCCTGATACTTTAGAGGATAATAAAAAATATCACCTTATAGTCTCTACAGAAGTATTTGAACATTTATATCAGCCAAGAGAGGTGTTTGAAAGTTTAGTAAAGAAATTAAATAGTGGGGGTTACTTAGCAATACAAACTGAATTTCATGCTAATACTGAAGAGTCATTTAAGACGTGGTGGTACCCTCAAGATCCTACGCATATTGTATTTTTTAGAGCCAGAACATTTCAAGTATTATGTGATATATATGGATGTCGCGTTGTTAATGATAATGGTAAAAATATGTTTGTTTTGAAAAAGGGTTAGGGTGTAAATGTGGTATTATTAGATTTGACTATTTTGAGATTTTTCTTCTAAAAGTACATTTTTTTAGAGATTTCTATCTCTATCTACTTTACTTCAGTAGTTATAGTAGTGTTGTTTTCTTTCTTACTCTTTGCAATAATAGATTTTTTGATTTCCTTTTTTTTCGAGGTATCTTTTTTCTCTTTTTTTCTCTTCTTCTTTGTTTTAAATAAGCGTATGTTTGCCAAATGTTCTTTATAGGTTGTTGCAAAGTTATGTGAGCCATCTCTGTTAAGCATAAAAAAGAGATAATCACTTTTTGCTGGATAATAAGCAGCTTTTAGTGCCTCTAGACTAATAGTCGATAGAGGTGTAGGAAGAAGACCTTTATGCTTATAGGTATTGTAACGACTCTCATCTGTTTTAATACGTTCAGGAGTTACTATGGTATGGGCAAATTCACCATAGTTTAACGTACCATCCATCTGTAGTTTCATCTTTTTTTCAAGTCTATTATAAATGACAGAAGAGATAAGAGGCATCTCTTTAGCTAAATTACTCTCCTTTTGAATAATAGAAGCAACGATAAGAAGTATTTTAAAATCTAAAATACTTAGAGGTTTTTTACAATTATTTTTTGAAAAATCTTTAAATATTTTATTTGATTTCTCAAAAAGATAGTTCATAGTAGTATTTTCATCGGCATTTCTAGCAATGGTATAACGTCCTTCAAGAAGATCAGCTTCAGAAAATAGACTCTTTTTTTTGTAAAGTTGTAAGAGTTTTTGAGGGTCAAGCTTCATATCGTTTGCTAAACGTTTTGTGAGTTCAGTAGATGTCTCACCTGCATATAGTTTTATCTGCATAGTGTCTACTTTTTTTAAGTGGAGATTTTTGAAAAAACTGAATCGACCTTCTTTCTCTCCTTCCAAAGTATACCAACCTGATGTGAGTCCATGCATTAGACCTAAAACATACTTATCTACAGGGTATGTTTTATATCCTAGTTTATTCAGTGTTTTTAAAATTGAGGTAGTATTAGACTCTTCTAAATAAAAAGTTGTTTTTTTTGTGGGCATAGAGACAAAATTATAGGCTAAAAAAAGTAGGAGAAGTATGGTTGATACTTCTATAAGAAGTACCAATACACGGTATTTAAATTGAATGATTCTCTTCATGTTTTCCTAAACTTATTCAGACTTGATTGCACCATCATAGCTAAATAGTAAGAGAAAATAAAGAGCTTATCTCTAAAAGAGACTATACTCTTCTTTGATCGTATTTAAAATGCTTTTGTCTGCATTATAGATAAAGGCATAGTTATAGTGAATATTTTTAAGTAGTTCACGGACTTCCTCTTCTGTCTCAAACCAGTGTGGGTGATCAATACCTGGTATTTTTGTTTTTGGTGGAGAGAAAACAACAGATTTAACCCACATATTGCTACGCATCACATACTCTCGTGCTTTTGTGATGTCAGATGTGTTATCGGTGAAGATAGCTACTCTATCTGTTTTGCTTGCCTGAGTTGAACGTAGTTTTGCATCAATAAAGACAGGTAAGAAGTGTTTTGTATATTTGACACGATCCATCGTATAAGGCATATCATGGACATTACAAAAATCAACTGCACGTAAAAGGTACTCTAAGTGGAAAGGGATAAGCTCTTTTTCCTGATATAGAAAACCATCTACTTTGTAGGTGCTTTTAAAAAGTGTATCAGAGACGAGATAGCCATCTACTTCTCTATTGAGTGTAGGAACATCTGGCTTAATCATCTGCATTAACTCTTTGTCTGTCCCTACAAAAAGAGATGCATCTGAATTGAGTATCTGTTCAAATGCTTTTCTCCAGTCATTTGCGATAAATGCTACATTTCCCTTGTGTTTGAGAATCATTTTTAAAAAAGTAAGTTCATGTTCTGAAAGTAGATAGAAAACGGCTTCTTTTTTAATGATGACATAACGTACAAGTTTAAAGGCTGCAAGCTGAATGTCTGAGACTTTTATCCATGCAATTTCATCATCTTTCTTTACGATGTTCTCGTTATCATAAATAATAGCATAAGCACCATTGCTGATAGCCTGGTCTATCTCTTCTTGATTTGAAGAGAAAAAGAGGTCACCATGTTCAACTTTTGACTGGTAAACAGTTGCAGCTTCAATGGCTTGCACTTGAGGGTTGTTTGTTAATACACCTTCTGTAAGGTTTAGGATATCTTCTATTTTCATAATTATCCTATATTGGTTCCAGCCGTTTTAGGCTTTTCAGGACGTATCATACAGAGTCCATCTTCATCTTTAGCTGCAAGGAGCATACCTTGACTCACCATTCCCATAAGTTTCGCTGGTTTGAGGTTCGCTACGACACACACTTGCGTGTTTAACATATCATCAGCACTGTACCACTCTTTAATACCAGCTACTACTTGTCTAGGCTCTGCCTCCCCCACATCTACTTGAAGTAAAAGAAGCTTTTTACTTTTTGGTACCTCTTCAGCTTTTACAACAGTTCCTACTTTAAGAGAAGTTTGGAAGAATTGATCTATACCTATGAGAGCAACACCCTCAGCTTCGACAGGCTCAGCTACCTTTTTCTTTCTCTCGTTCCCTGAGCTTGTCGAAGGGTTTTTATCTACAGGTTCTATCTGCGTAAGTAAAGGCTCTTCAATACGAGGGAAGAGAGGATCTATCTTCTCTAGGGTAAAAGTATCTAGGAGTGCCGTATCTTTTACCATACTGTTCCATGTAGCGTTGTCTATGTTGAAGTCAAGTGCTGTTGATATCTTTTTACAGATTGCAGGCATCACTGGAGAAAGCATAATAGATACTTTTGCAAGTATTGTAGCGATGAGACCGTTGAGTGCCATTGCTTCTTCTTCTCTTCCTTCCTTCATAAGTGTCCAAGGTTGGTACATGTCTATGGCTTTGTTTGCCACAGTGAGTGGTCTCCAAAGCTCTTCTAGGTAACGGTGGATTTGCATTTCAAAAAGTAGTGGCTCAAGCTTGTCTAGTGAAGCATGTACTTCATCTAGCTCTGCTTGGTAATACTTGGCTACATTTGATGAGTCTACTTTTCCTTCAAAATACTTACTAGACATACCTATGAGTCTGTTAAGTAAGTTTCCAAGGTCATTTCCAAGGTCAGAGTTGATACGGTCTATAAGTGCTTTTTGTGAAAAGTCACCATCTCCACCAAAAGGTACTTCACGAAGCATGAAGTAACGGAAGTTATCTAGCCCGTATGCATCGGCTACCTCTTTAGGGTTGACCACATTTCCTTTAGATTTAGACATCTTCTCACCATCACGTGTCCACCAACCATGTGCGGCGATGTGTTTAGGTAAGGGAAGTCCAAGACTCATTAAAAATGCTGGCCAGTAGATAGCATGGAAACGTAAGATATCTTTACCTATAAGCTGTACACGAGCTGGCCAGAAGTCCATGTTTTTGTCATCTGTCCCATAGCCTAGTGCTGTGACGTAGTTCATAAGGGCATCAAGCCATACATACATCACATGCTTAGGGTCATTCATATCTGCAGGGAGTTTTACGCCCCAGTCAAATGATGTACGAGTGATAGAGAGGTCTTGAAGTCCACCTTCCACAAAACGAATAACTTCATTTTTTTTGCTTCTTGGTAAGATACAGTCATCGTTCTCACTATACCACGCGAGAAGTCTATCTTCATAGGCAGAGAGCTTGAAGAAGTAAGACTCTTCTTCTACGATAGTGGTACTTTTACCACACTCTGGACAAAACTCATCATCAACTAGCTGTATAGTAGGAAAAAAAGTTTCACATGAGATACAGTAGTGACCTTTGTAAGTGTCTTTGTAAATGTCACCGTTAGCATGCATAGTAGAGAAGGCTTTTTGTACGCCTTTTTTATGGTCTTCATCGGTGGTTCTTATAAATTTGTCATAAGAAATGTCGAAGTCATCCCAGAGGTCTTTAAAAGTTGCTGAGATTTTGTCGGCATAAGCTTGAGAGCTTTCACCTCTTTTTTTAGCAGCTTCTTCTATTTTCTGACCATGTTCATCTGTACCGGTAAGAAAAAAAGTTTCAAGTCCTGACATACGAGAGTAACGTGCAAGAGTATCGGCAATAATAGTGGTATAAGCATGTCCAATATGGGCAATGTCATTAACATAATAAATAGGGGTGGTAATATAGGCTTTTTCGCAAGAGTTTGACATGGTGTGTTTTCCTTAAACAAATGAGTTTTTGGTTTGACTCGTTCTAGAGTAAATTTTGATAGATATATTATCTAAAATGTGCTGTATCATTGGTGAAATAAAGAATTAAAATTACTATTGTATAATATTACTTTACGTAAGAAAAAGAATAATACATGGGGTAAACATGGAGAATAGTATTGATCTGGATATCTAGTAAGAAGATGGATACCTTAGAAGATGAATATAAAAAATAATGTATTATGTTTATATGGTTCAATGTGCAGATAATTCACTCTATACGGGGATAACAACAGAATTAGAGCGTAGAGTAAAAGAGCATAACGAGTCTGAAAAAGGTGCTAAATATACCAAAGTAAGACGTCCTGTACATTTAGTATATAGTGAAAAGCATCCTGATAGAAGTACAGCATCTAAACGTGAGTATGAGATCAAAAAGAAAATGAGTAGAGAAGAGAAGCTCAATCTCCTAAAGAGGTAATATTCTGGTAATTTTAACATGTTAAAGTGGTAAAAATGGCTTAAAAGGATTTACCATGGATGCAGTTAATAATAATCATAGCTCCACAGGAAATGTACATATAAGTAATTATAAAAAAGCTTTACTTGCGATGTTTGATAAAAAAAAGGTTTGGCATTATCTTAATGATGAACGAGCAAAGTATCAAAAAAATAAAAAGATGGAAAAATTTATTTTCTCTAATCAAGTTATATATCATTAAAAATATATAACTTTAGAG
>CAZXGY010000050.1:0-7575 GCA_964640455.1 uncultured Sulfurovum sp. | reverse complement strand
ACGATAGAGTTAGAAATTATTCGTCAAATGGATAAGTCCAATACCAATCACATAGGGTATTTTCATCAAAATATTTTCAAGTATATAGATGGAGAGTGGAATGTTCCTAATCAAGGATTTGATTTAGTAAATGAATCTCAAAAAATCTATGTAGAACTTAAAAATAAACATAATACGATGAACTCATCTTCAGCTCAAAAAACGTATATCGCTATGCAAAGTCAGATTCTTAAAAGTGCAGAGATTACTTGTCTGTTAGTAGAAGTAATTGCTAAGCAGAGTCAAAATATACCATGGAAAATTAGCCTTAATGGTGAACAGTATGTGCATGATAATATACGCAGAGTCTCTATGGATAAATTTTATGCGATAGTAACAGGTAAATTAGATGCTTTTAAATCTTTATGTGAAGTGTTACCTCTTGTTCTCAAAGATGTATTGAGCATGCAAGAACAAGAAAATATACAAAATTCTGTTTTTGATGAATTGAGTCAAATATCTCCTAATATACTTAAAAGTTTATATCTTCTCTCTTTTTCTAAGTATGAGGGGTTTGAGAGTTTCACACTCTAAACACAGTTCAATTTTCAATTGGCTATAATCTTACTAATTTTTTATACCATATACAAGGGCAAACATGTTTGGAATATTTGAGAATAATTTAGAAGTAGCAGAGGCTAAAATATTTTTTGGTTCAACAGAAGAGAGTAATGAAAACTTACAAGAACGTAAGAGTCCTTTTGATGATACTGTAGTAAGTACTGCACCACTTTGTAATGCTGACGATACTATAAAAGCACTACATATTGCAAAAGATGCAGCAAAAGATGCAGCTAAGTCACCACTCTCTCAGCGTATTTTATGGCTAGAAGATGTGGCTAATAAACTTACAGAACAAAAAGAAGCATTTGCTCTTATGTTGGCTAAAGAAGTAGCAAAACCTATCGCTTTTTCTCGTATAGAGGTAGAGCGTTGTGTGGAGACTATAAAAGTAACAGTGATGGAGTTAGCCAATCTACATGGTGAAACCATACCTACCGATATTATGCCTAGTGGTAAAAAGACATTGGCGTATTTTAGACGAGAACCTGTGGGTGTGGTAGCGTGTATTACACCCTTTAACTTTCCACTTAACCTTGTCGCTCATAAGATAGCTCCTGCACTTGGTGCGGGGAACACAGTAGTGCTTAAACCTACGCCAGAAGCACCGATGGTAGCGTATATGTTTGCCAAGCTGTTTGTAGACTCAGAGTATGCCATTAAAGATGCACTCTCTGTGGTGTATGGAGATGCAGAAGTAGGCTCTACTTTGGTAAAGAGTGATATCCCTAGGGTTATCTCTTTTACGGGTTCTGTACCAGTTGGACATATTATTACCAAGCAAGCAGGTATCAAAAAAGTGAGCCTTGAACTAGGGGGCAATGCAGCAACCTACATTGATAAAAGTGCAGATTTAGCACTTGCAGCTAAACGTTGTGCTTTTGGTGCGTTTTATAACTCTGGACAAGTATGTATCTCACTTCAACGTATTTATGTAAATGAAGAAGTGTATGAAGCGTTTGCAGAGCTTATAGCAGCAGAGACAAAACTGCTTAAAGTAGGTTCTCCTTATGAAGAAGATACTTTTATGGGACCACTCATTGATGAAGAGTCTCGAAATAGAGCAAAAACATGGGTAGCATCTGCACAAAATGAGGGTGCTGAAATTATTGCTGGTGGTGAAGAAGTAGAGGGTATTTTCCCTCCTACAGTGATGGCAAATGTAACCGATGAGATGAAAATCATCTGTGAAGAAGTCTTTGCTCCTATTGTATCGCTTGTATCTGTATCAAGTTATGAAATAGCCGTAGAGAAGATGAATGATTCTCCGTATGGATTACAATTTTCCATCTTTACCAATGACTTGCGTATGACACAAGCATTTATAGATGATGCACAGTGTGGAGGCGTGGTCATCAATGATATACCAACTTTACGTTTTGATGTGCAACCTTATGGTGGCTCAAAACTTTCAGGTGTAGGACGTGAAGGTCCTAAGTGGGCGTTAGAAGAGTTTACGGAAGTGAAGTCAATAGTCATATGTTAATAGAAACAATAGTATAGGAATTATAATGGAGTATATGTTTCAACCAGGTTTTTTAGGAACCAGAGCACCTTTCTTTATGGATTTTGTGATGTTAATCGTAGCACTTTTACCATTTCTTATAGCAATAGCTATCTCTTTTGCCAAGAGGAGAAACTATAGACTACATGGAGTGAGTCAGACTATTTTGTTTGTAGTATCAGCGATTGTAGTTGGGTACTTTGAATATGGTGTACGTGTAGGTGGTGGGTATAAAGGTTTTGTAGAAGGCTCTTCTGTTTCACACAACTATGCTTTTTATGTACTTATCTTTCATATTATTGTTGCAAGTCTTGGTTTTATCATTTGGTTCTATACACTCTATACGGCACTCAAGGATAGTAAAAAGCATACTTTACCTGGGCTCTACTCTAAAGCACATAGAAAAGCAGGTTATCGGACATTTATGTGGATAGTAGCGACTTCTATTACAGGTATTTGGGTTTATATCTTGCTTTTTATGGTCTAATGAAAATAGCAATATCAGCCTGCCTATTGGGTCAAAAATGTCGTTATGACGGAAGTGATAATAAAAGTGAGATACTTTTAGAAAAACTTCAAGAGGATACGCTTATCTCTTTTTGTCCAGAAGATGATGCGTTTGGGTCACCTCGTCCAACGATGGACTTAATACGTACAGCTACTGGAGATAGAGCTATTTCAAATAAAAATGGGAAAGATTTATCTAGACCTGTGATAGACTATGCGAAGCGCTTTTTTGATGCACATGATATTGACCTTTATATAGGTAAAGATAGAAGTCCAAGCTGTGGTGTCTGCTCGTCAAAACTTTATAATGAAGAGAAAGAACTACTCTCTTCTACAGAAGCAGGTCTCATGACAAAAGAGGCTTTAAGACGTGGAATTACCGCTGTGGATGCAGAAAAATATTAGCGTAGGGTTGGCTTTAGCCGACCTTTTTAGTGGTCGGCTGAAGCTAACCCTCCAAGGAAAGAAATGAAACTATTATTTATAGTACTACTAAGTACACTTTTTTTAAATGCCAATACACAAAAAGAAGATATCACTAAGCAGGCTATCGTCAAGATATATAGTACGGCTCAAATACCAAACTATCAGGCTCCATGGTCAAGTTCTATGCGAAGTAGTACAGGTTCAGGTGCCATTATAGAAGGTGGATACATCTTAACCAATGCCCATGTTGTAGCAAACCAAGCTTTCTTAGAAGTACAGCGTTACGGGCAACGTAAACGCTACATAGCTAAAGTATATGCTGTTTCGCATCAAGCAGATTTGGCACTGTTAAAAGTAGAAGAGAAAGCATTTTTTGAAGGGGTTATACCACTTACTTTTGGTGCATTACCAGAGGTAGAACAAAAGATAGTTGTTTATGGCTATCCTATGGGTGGTTCTACGCTTTCTGCGACTATTGGTGTGGTCTCACGTGTGGAGCATCATGTCTATGCCCATAGTGGAGAGTCTTTTCTTGCAGTACAAGTGGATGCTGCAGTCAATCCTGGAAACTCTGGTGGTCCTGCACTCTCAAATGGTAAGATAGTCGGTGTAGTCATGCAAGTCATTACGAAATCACAAAATATTGGTTACCTTGTACCTGTGAGTATGGTAAAACATTTTATAGATGATATGAAAGATGGAAACTATAATGGTCTTGCAGATATTGGGCTGGGTACGCAGAAACTAGAGAATCCTGCTATTAGACGCTACTATGGGTTAGATGATAATATTTCTGGAAAACTTATCAATAAAGTAGTGCATAACTCAAGTTTGTCAGGTATTGTCAAAGAGGGTGACATCTTAACAGCAGTTGATGGACACAATATAGAAGATGATGGTACGGTTGAGTTTAGAAATCATGAATATACCTATTTTCATTACTTTATAGATGATTACCAAATGGGAGAGAAGATAGGGTTAGATATTATTCGTAATAAAAAACCTATGCATGTAGAGGCGCTTCTTAAAGATACGGCTGATGATATGTATTTGGTAAAAACAACACGTTATGATGAGATGCCTACCTATTTTGTATATGGAAGTTATGTCTTTTCACCACTGACTAGAAACCTTATAGTCTCTACCAATAAAAACCGTTTAACACTCTCTTATTTGGCTTCAAAGTGGCAGGAAGAAGATAAGAGCGAAGTGGTGGTATTACTTAAAGTGTTAGCTTCAGATATGAGTAGAGGAGATAATGATTTTGGTATGTGGCCTATAGACAAGGTCAATGGAGAAACATTTAAAAATTTTAAAGAGTTTTATGAAAAGGTTAATGCTTTAGAAGAAAAATTCTTAGTACTTGAAGATAAAGATGGGGTAAAAGTAATTATAGATAGAGAAGAGGCTCAAGCCAAACAGAGTACTATACTCAAGAAGTATAATATTGAGTTCGATAAATCGGTAGATTTACGTGGACGTGGAGAAGAAAAGGTATGCAACACAAACTAAGTTAGATTTATTCATATGTTTTAAACTGTTCTAACCACTCTTTATTCTCTTCACTAAGTATGCCAACACGCTCTAATAGCTTAGCTTTTGTGTTCATAAGGTCATCTATAGAGAGGTACGCTAAAAGTGCTGGGTTGATAGTAGGTTCATCTCTACCATATGCAATAAGTTTTTCTATATCTGCTAATAATATTTCTTTTTCATTCATGAGTGCTCCTTTTTTAAGAGCAAAGCTCATAAAAAATTCCTCTCACTAAAGCTTTACCTTTGGTAAGAGTTTTATTAAATATATTCGTTATACTATCCAAAAAATTATAAGGATGCACTATGTTACAAGTAGGTGATGCAGTACCAGACTTTTGTCTACCCAACCAAGATGAAGAAGAGATATGTTTTAGAGATATTAAAGGAAGCTGGATAGTACTCTATTTTTATCCTAAAGATAATACTCCAGGATGTACGACACAAGCATGTGCTTTTACTGAAGCAGAACCAGAGTTCCTAGATATGAATGCTAGAATTCTTGGGGTAAGTCCAGATAGTCCAGAAAAACACAGAAAGTTTATAGAAAAGAAAGAACTTACCATCACACTTTTAGCAGATGAAGAGAAGGAATTATGTAATCTTTTTGGTGTTTGGCAGCTTAAAAAATTTATGGGTAAAGAGTATATGGGTGTTGTGCGTTCTACTTTCATCATAAATCCTGAAGGTAAGATAGCTGCACTTTGGTCTAAAGTGAGAGTTAAAGGGCATGTAGATGCTGTAAAAGAGAAACTTTCTGAGTTACAAGCGTAAAATTTAGGTGTTGTCTCTTGCAACACCTTATAAACCTCTTTCATTTTATAAAATCTTAAATAACATTTCGGTATAATCGCGTTCCTTATTTATTTATGGGTTATGAAAATAACTTGAATTTGGAAAATACACATGTAGTTATTCCTTGCACGGTTGTGTGATTCTACTTTAGAATGAACATTGAGGACTACAGCGGATTAAACCTAGTGATGAAGCAGTTATGCTTTTAACGAAATTTTTATGCCATAGAGTGCATGGAAAATTTCATTATGATTATATATCTCAAGGAGACAAAATGGTAACAATGAAAGACCTATTGGAGTGTGGAGTACACTTCGGACACCAAACAAGAAGATGGAATCCAAAAATGAAGAAATTTATTTTCGGTGCAAGAAAAAACATCTATATTATCGACCTTCAAAAAACACTTAGATATTTCAAATATACTTACAACGTAGTAAGAGATGCAGCTGCTGAAGGACAAACAGTTCTTTTCGTAGGGACTAAAAAACAAGCTAGACAAGCAGTAAAAGAGCACGCTGAGAGATGTGGTATGCCTTACGTTGCTACAAGATGGTTAGGTGGAATGTTAACAAACTACCCAACAATGAAAAAATCTATCAGAAAACTTGAAATCATCGAGCAAATGGAAGAAAATGGTCAACTAGAAATGTTGACTAAAAAAGAAGCATTGATGCTTTTAAGAAAAAAAGCGAAACTTACTTCATACCTTGAAGGTTTCAGACACATGAAAAAACTTCCAGACATGATGTTTGTTATCGATGCAGTGAAAGAGCACATTGCTGTTAAAGAAGCAAAAAGAATGGGAATGAAAGTGGTAGCTCCTCTTGACACTAACTGTGATCCAGATGTAATTGATTACCCAATCCCAGGAAATGATGATGCTATCAGATCAATCAACCTTTTCTGTAAAGAAATGGCTGAAGCAATCATCGAAGGTAAAGCAATCTATGCAGAAGCAAATGGAATTGTTGCTGACGATGCAGCAGCAGATGCTGAAATCGAAGCAGTAATGACTGAGGCAGCAAAAGAAGATACTGGCGCTGCAGCAACAGAAGCTGAAGTTGCAAAACTTGTAGAAGAAAAAGCAGCTCCAAAAGCTGAAGCAAAAGCAACTTCAGATAAAAAAGAAGCACCTAAAGCAGCAGCGAAAGCTGATAGTAAGGGTGATGATTTAACTAAAATCGTTGGTGTTGGTAAAGTGTACCAAGGTAAACTAAACGACGAAGGTTTTTACACATTTAATGACGTAGCAAACATGACAGAAGCTCAAATTCAAGTAATGGAAGACAAGTATTCTTTCAAAGGTGACTTTAAAGACGCTGTAGCATCTGCAAAAGAATTGGCAAAGGCGTAATCATGGCAAACTTCGGACCAAAAGACATTAAAAAACTCAGAGAGATGACTGATGCTGGAATGATGGATTGTAAAAAAGCACTTGCTGAGTCTGATGGAGACATGGACAAAGCAGTAGCTTGGTTACGTGATAAAGGTATGGGAGCAGCTGCTAAAAAAGCTGGTAAAGTAGCAGCTGAAGGTGCTATTGGTATTAAAGTTGAAGGTAAAAAAGCTGTTGTTGTTGAGATTAATTCACAAACAGACTTTGTTGCGCAAAACGATAAATTTGTTGCACTTATGACAGATGTTGTAAATCATACATTTGATAATGCTATTGCTGATGCTGAAGCTATTAATGCTTCAACTATCAACGGTGAGCCATTTTCAGAGTATCTTTCTCAGCAAGTAGCTGTTATTGGTGAAAAACTTGTTGTTAGACGTTCAGCACTTATCAATGCAGATGAAAATACAGCTGTAAATGCATACGTACACTCTAACAAACAAAATGGTGTTATCATTGAAGCTAAATGTGATTCAGCGGCAACAGCTGAAGCGATGACTTCTGTACTTAAAGAAGTAGCAATGCATGCAGCAGCTATGAGCCCATCTACACTTTCTTACAAAGACTTTGATGCTTCATTTGTAGCAGAAGAGACTAAAGGTAGAATCGTTGCTATTGAAAAAGAGAACGAAGAGCTTGTAAGACTTGGTAAAACACTTAAGAATGTGCCACAGTACATCTCTATGAGTCAACTTACAGATACTGTTATGGCAGAAGTAGAGACTGCACTTAAAGCTGAACTTGCAGCTGAAGGTAAACCAGAAAAAATCTGGGACAGAATTCTTCCAGGTAAAGTTGCAAGATTTATCTC
>CAZXGY010000049.1:0-7692 GCA_964640455.1 uncultured Sulfurovum sp. | reverse complement strand
GGTTCTCCTGCACTTACTTCACGTGGTATGAAAGAGAAAGAGTTTGAAATCATTGCAAATAAAATTGCTGATGTACTTGATGATGTAAATAATGCAGACCTCCATGCTAAAATTAAAGATGAGATGAAAGAGCTTGCTCAAGGTTTCATCATCTATGAAAAATCAATCTATTAGGTCATTAAAATAAAAGTTTTTGATTTAGAGTTTTCTCCAGACTATTATTACATTAAACGCTCTACGATTGTTGAAAAAATATCTTTTAACAATCGTACTTTTTATGCTAAATTTGAGCGTATTGATGAACCCCTCACTCCCCTCATTTTAGAACAACACCTTCATAGAGAGTACACTATTGCAGTACCTTTAGTCAAAAATGATAGGACTAACTATTTGGTCATTGAGTACAAAGGTGAAGAGCATCAACGCTTTTTTCACCTTATAAAACACCTTTTTAAGACACTTAATATAGAAAATTATCATATTTACGAAGGGAAAGATGTAGAACGTCTGCAAGTCTTTATAGAAGTAAACCAAATTACTTTAGAAGAAGCAGATACACAACTACAAAAACTCTCGGATGCTCTTAAAGAAAAAATGACTAAGAAATGGAAATGTTTACCCTCAAGTTCTCTGCCAAAAGAGTATAATATCGTTACGCTTCCTTATAAAAGAATTTAAATTTAATCATCAAATATTTCTGTTTCAACACCTTGTAAATTTATATATTTTATAAGCTTTATTAGAAGATATTTTTAATATAAAGTTGATACTAAAATATTGTAATAGAAGAATATTTCACGACTGAAATATATAGTTGTATTTCAGTAAGTGAAAAATTAACATAAGATTTGAAGTTTGATATAATAGAGTATGACTAACGAACAAGGATTATTTCATGATAAGAAACAAAGGTAAAATCATCAAATGGAATGATGATAAAGGATTTGGCTTTATACAGCCTTCTGATATCGATAGTAAAAAAAATATTTTTGTTCATATTAAATCTTTTTCAGATAAAAGATTACGACCAGAAGAAGGTCAAAAAGTAACATATTCTGTACAAGAAAATAATGATGTCAAAGAGTCAGCTATAAAAGTCTCAAGATCCACAGATCATATTGTAAGAAATAAAGATTACAGTAGTCATAGTAAAAGTATTAACCCAACGAATAAGCGAATCAATAAAAACAACACACAATTAGACCTTAAGACTACACACAGTATTTCTCCATTATATATAATAATAATTCTAAGTTTTATAGCTTTTCTTTTCAACTTTTATATAAAAGGGAAATTACCACCATTAGTTATAGTAATTTATATAGTAATGGGAATTGTAACCTATTATATATACTCAGAAGACAAAGATATGGCGATAAATAATGAACGTAGAATATCAGAACAACGTCTACTAGTATTATCACTATTCGGTGGTTGGATAGGAGCTTTAATTGCTCAACAAAAGTTCCGTCACAAAATCAAAAAAATATCATTTCAAATGAATTTTTGGACAGCTGTATTTTTTAACATCATACTATTATCATTTGCTTTTAAAATAATACATTTTTAAATTCAAAATGAAAACCTCATAAAACAGTCTATACGAGGAAACTTTATAAGGAAAAGTATCAAACAAAACATCATACCAAAGTGTTCTTCATAATATATCGGTATCCGTTATCATAGTTACGATACAATAACTTCAAAATAAAAATGGATAAAAATGTTTGAAAAAATACTAAGATTTTTTGTTAATAATAGTCGCTTGAACTATTTTCTTTTTATCTTGGTTTTTATGACAGGGATTGTACTTTATACCAAAACACCTAAAGAGATATTTCCTTCTTTTGAACTCGATATGATTTCTGTCAATGGACACTACACAGGTTCTTCCATAGACATGCTAGATAAAATGGCGGTCAAAGAGATAGAAGCTGGGATTAAAAATATTGATGGCATTGATAAAATGGCAACGGTTATTTCTGCTGGTAAATTCAACATCATTTTAGAACTTGAAAAACGTGTCAATAAATACAACACAGCAGATAAAGTTAAAGATACTATTACCCTTACCAAACAATACTTACCCTCTGACATGGATGAACCTACAGTAAATGTTCTAGAAGTCAAACGTGACTTGCTTCGTATAGCTGTCTCTTCTGACAAAGCAACACATGGAGAGCTTATAGCCGCAGCAGATAAACTAAAAGACAAAATAAGCCTTTTAAAAAACATCGCTGAAGTAGCAATATATGGTGACTCAGACAAATACTATGATATACGTTTGCATACCAATAAGATACGTGCTTTAGGACTTGAAGAAAATGCCGTTATCTCAGCACTCTCTGGACTCTCTTACATCTTCCCCGTAGGTGGCATAGAAGACAAGGAAAATGGTCACTACTTCATCTCTACATACAATGGTGCCAAGAGTGCAGAAAAGATGTTAGAAAGTCAAATAAAGGTTTTAGGCAAAGTACTTTACTTAAAAGATATAGCTACAGTTAAAAAACGCTATGAAGACACAGCTACTATGTATTCTATAGACACCAAACATGCGGTTGATTTATCGGTAAAGCAGAGTAAAGTTGGAAATGCATTGGAATTGGCTGTAGCGATAGAATCACTAGTAGAAAAAAGCAATCTTCATAGTCAAGATATTCTCTATACTATTCATAACAACAAGTCTGAAGCGATTAAAGATCGTCTTAATATTGTCATCTCAAATATTTTATTAGGACTGATTCTCATCTCTTTACTCGTCTCTCTTCTCATTAATAAACGTATGTCTTTTATTATCTCTCTAGGCATCCCTACCTCGTTTGTAATGGGAGCTTCTTACCTCTACCTTGCTGGGTATTCCATTAACATGATTTCACTTATTGGGGTGCTCATCGCCTTAGGTATCATTGTTGATGATGCCATTGTTGTAAGTGAGAACATTCAGCAACACATAGAAGATGGACGTGAACCTAAAGAAGCCGCTATAAAAGGTGCCAGTGAGATGTTCAAACCTGTAACTATTGCCTCGATGACAACGCTCTTTGCTTTCATCCCTGCATTGATGATGTCTGGAACTATGGGAGAGGTGATTAAACTCATACCCATCGCTGTTGCCGTACTTGTGTTTGCATCGCTTATAGAGTCATTTTTATTTTTACCTATACATGCGGCACATGTCTTAAAAAAAGAACAAAAGACCACATCATGGGAAAGTGTCAATAGATTTTACTCTTTGATTATTCATTTTTTTATGCAATACAAAAAAACATTTTTACTACTCTTTATCATTATGGTTCCACTGTTCATCGTTATGGGTATCAAAGCCTCTAAATTCCAGATGTTCCCTCAGTTTGATGCTAGCACCATTAACATTACACTTAAAGCCGGTGTAAGCACAACAACTGAAGAGACGATAAAGTACTTAAAAGCTATAGAGAAAGACCTCTATGCCCATAAAGAAGAGTTTTACATCGACCATGTAGGTTCTGTAGCAGGATGGAGAAGAGACTCAGCAGGTAACTCTGAAACCTACCCTTATGTAGGGCAGATAACCATAGAGTTACAAAAGCTCAAAGCACAAAATTTTGTAGATAAATTCATCACGCCAACACTTAGTTTTTACTACGATGAAGAGGGACGTACCAGAGTAGATAAGTCAGTTGTTATCGCAAAAAATTTACGTGTCTATTTAGATAATAAAAAATACAAAGAGCGTTTTGAACTTTCAGATCTTGCCATAGTGGAACGCAAAGTAGGTCCCATAAAATCTGACCTTAAAATAGGACTTATTTCAGACGATAACCAAAAGATTATGCATTTTGCAGAAAAGATAAAACATGCACTTGCTGAAGTAGATGGCATAGTCTCAGTCAATGACTCTATGAACTACGGCATAGATGAGATAAAACTTCAAATCAATCCTTATGGGGAGTCATTAGGGCTCAATGAACAAAAACTTGGTATTTTACTCTCTAACTTTTACCTAGAAAGACGTATGGGATTTGCTTTTGACAGTAGCGACTTACTTGAATTAAAAATACGTTCTGTCCAAAAAGATTCTCTAAATATCCTCAAGAATTTTCAAATTAAACTGGACGATAACCAGTTTGTTGCACTCCAAGATGTGGTACATTTTAATATTATTAAATCTTTTGAAAAAATCATCAAAGATGCTGCAGAAAAAAACTTTTATGTATATGCCAATGTAGACAGTAAAAAAATTACTGCCACAGAAACCCTTACTCAAATAGATGCCCTACTTAAAGAAGCAAAAGAGAACGGCATCAAAATCATACTCAAAGGTGAAGAAGAGAAGAAGAAAGAACTCAAAAGTGATATGATGGCAGCTTCGGCTGTAGCCATGTTACTTATCTTACTCTCTTTACTCTATCTCTTTAACTCCTTTAGAGAAACCTTTATGATGATGTCTGTCATTCCTTTTGCATTTTTAGGTGTACTCATAGGACACTTTGCCTTAGGTGTGAATCTTTCTATGCCCTCTATCATAGGTATGTTAGGGCTCTCTGGCGTTGTCATTAATGATGGAATCATTATGATTATGAATCTTAAAAAAGCAAACAATATGGAAGAGATATTCTTCTATGCATCTAAAAGATTTAGACCGATTATACTCACTTCAGTCACCACACTTATAGGGCTTAGCTCCTTAGTTTTCTTTCCTACAGGACAAGCTGCTATTTTCCAACCTATGGCTATAGCTTTAGCATTTGGACTGGCTTGGGGAACTATACTTAATCTTCTCTATTTACCCGTTCTTTATACGATTTTAAACCAAAAAAGACTTGGTATCTAACATACTGCCTAGAGTCTTCGGTAAGCACTAGATAAATATGCTATAATCAGCCTAAAATTATATCCGGAGACTTTCCCCCTATGAATGATCACAATCTTGATGACCTCATTATCGATACTATTGCACCAAAAAACAATAAAACAAAGAGCCTTTTAACTATTATTGCTTTATTTATTGTTGTCTTAATCGTTGCTATTATACTTACAAAAACATTACTCAAGTCACCAGAAAATGATGAACTTAGTTTTGAAGAAAACATGAGTGAGCTGATAGCACCAGAACTTAAACTGCAAGAACCAAGCAAAGAAGTTAAAGTAGCTAAACCAGAAGAAAAAGAAGAAGTATCACTTTCAACTATTATCAAAGAGAAAATGACTGCTCCAGATGAAGTAAAAGAACCAGAAGAGACTGAAACACCAACGCTTACAAAGAAAGAAGAACCTGCCAATGAAGCAGGACAAGAAACTATTACTATCAATGAAGATATGAGTGAACCTGTTATAAAAGAGACAGCAAAACCTAAGATTGAAGTAAAAAAACCTGTTATTAAACCCATAGCAAAACCTGTCAAAAAACCGACACCTATAAAGAAGTCACCTCAAGTAACCCTTTCTGGGACATATTATGTACAAGTAGGTTCATTTAAAGAAAAGCCAAGTCCTCACTTTTTATCTATTATTAAAAGTAACGGCTTTAAGTATCACGTTACCAAGCCAGATAGAACAGGATATAAAAAACTCCTTATTGGACCATATAAAACAAGAGCAGAAGTTGATAAGGCACGTGATACTATTAGAAGTCGTATTCATAAAAGTGCTTTCGTCGTTCAAAAGTAGTCTCTTATGCATAAAACCATTCTTTTTGATCAACTTACCCCTGTAGCACTTTATGGAAAAATCAAAGAGATTTTTCCAGATGAAATTACTATGCTCTTTGAATCTGTAGTCAATACAAGTGATGGTAACTTCTCATTCATCACCATAGGGGCACAAGAGCGTCTTAGCTATAAAAATAAAACCACAACCTATACAGACAACTCTGGGAAACAAAAAACATTAAAAGAAGACCCTTTTGCCTTTTTAAAATCCTACTATAACAAAGTAGACAAAGCCGCTTACAAAGAAAAAGCCACGGAAGTGGGATTCTCTTTTGTAGATGGGTTCATAGGTTTTATCGCTTACGATATGGTAAAAGTATTTGAGCCTACTCTTGAAGAGAGTATGGATGATTTACTTGACCCTCTAGGTACTCCTGATCTTGATTTAGTACGTCCTAAAATCATTATTGCATACTCTCATAAATCAGCAAAGCTCACACTCATTCTCAATGATGAACAAATGGCTTCTGGCATAGAGTCCATAGAGAGTCTTTTACATAATACTTGTACTCCTATGCCACTTAAAGCTGTAGAGCTTGAGGGAGTTGGTACTTTCAGTATCGATGAAGAGCGTTTTAAAGCACTTGTAGATGAGTCTAAAGAAAACATACGTTCAGGTGATATTTTCCAAATACTCTTAGCAAACAGATATACACAAAAAGGTAAAATTGACCCTCTAAGTTTCTATAGGGTTTTACGTTCTAAAAATCCTTCTCCATACCTCTTTTTACTTGACTATGAAGAGTTCTCTATTTGTGGTTCTAGCCCAGAGGTTATGGTACGCCTTACAGAAGGTGAAATACTTCTTCGTCCCATAGCAGGTACACGTAAACGTGGTAAAAATGCAGCGAGAGATAAAGAGTTAGAACAAGAGATGCTTGATGACCCTAAAGAGTGTGCAGAACATCTCATGCTCATAGACCTCGGACGTAACGATGTAGGACGTGTCGCAGAGATAGGTACCGTAAAAGTCACCGATATGATGCGTGTAGAAAAATACTCTCATGTCATGCACATGGTAAGTGATGTTGAAGCGATGATAGAAAAAGACAAAGATATGTTCGATCTCTTTGCGGCAACCTTTACAGCAGGTACTATGACAGGAGCTCCTAAAATAGAAGCGATGAAACTCATCGCCCAGTATGAAGGTCTTAAACGTGGATTCTACTCTGGTTCAGTGGGTTACTTCTCTTTTGATGGCAACATGGACTCAGCCATAGCCATAAGAACTTCACTCATCAAACCTGATAGCATTACACTTCAAGCAGGTGCGGGCATAGTTGCTGACTCTATTCCAGAGTTAGAGTACTTAGAAGTAAAAAACAAGCTTGGTGCTTTACTGGCAACACTTAAAGAGATGGAGAGTTTATAAACATGGCAAAAGAAATTTTTGCCATCTTCGGTAATCCTGTCTCTCACTCCAAATCTCCCCTTATTCATAATCTAGCCTTTCAAGGTCTAGGTTATGCTGCTTGTTATACACGTTATTTACTAGAAGATGGAGCTACGCTAAAAGATACATTTTTTAATTTACAACTTAAAGGTGTTAATGTCACAGTACCTCATAAAGAGGCAGCCTTTAATGCCTGTGATGAACTTGACCCTTTTGCCCAAAAGATTGGTGTGGTCAATACCATTGTGGAACGTGATGGTAAACTTTATGGATACAACACTGATGCTCCTGGATTTTTAAAAGCTATCTCAGAATTTAAAGAGGTCAAAACAGTACTCTTTTTAGGTGCTGGTGGTACGGCACAATCAACCTCAAGCATACTACGAGATGAAGGCTATGAAGTAACGCTACTTAACAGAAGTGCAGAACGTTTGGAAAAGTATAAAGTAGATGGATTTGAAACCTATACTTTTGAGAACTTCAAAGCTAAGCGTTATGATTTAGTTATTAACATGACTTCAGCTGGTTTAGAAGATGACAACTTCCCTGCACCACAGCATATACTCGATGCAGTGATACCACAAGCTAAAGCCTGTGTAGATGTCA
>CAZXGY010000048.1:6658-7722 GCA_964640455.1 uncultured Sulfurovum sp. | reverse complement strand
GGTCCAGGACTTGCTTCTGGGTGATGCTGTACAGACATCGTTGGAGAGTCATTATATTTAAGACCTTCAATCGTATTATCGAACAGATTTGTGTGTGTCACTGTTGCCACTTCTCTAATGTTATCTGGTACATTGTAGTTGTGGTTTTGTGCAGTAATCTCTACGGTGTTTGTCATAGCATTCAATACTGGATGGTTACCGCCATGGTGACCAAACTGTAACTTATACGTATCATATCCATGCGCGATAGAAAGCAACTGATGTCCAAGACAAATACCAAAAAGTGGCACTTTACACGCGATAAGTTTTTTAATCTTCTCTTGCTCTTCTTTTAAAATCAGTGGATCCCCCGGACCATTCGATAAAAATACCCCATCAATCTCTTTGCTGTCAATCTTAGCAATGATATCATCAGCAGACATAATGTTAGGTACAACCGTCACTTCCATACCCGCATGCGTAAGTTCATTAAGAATATTTCTCTTAATTCCAAAATCAAGTGCAATAATCTTTTTAGTTGTTTGCGGTTTTTCATAAGTAAAAGTATCTGTGCTGTAACGTGCTTCATTATGCACGTAAGACTCTTTCGTACTCACTTGCTCGATGTAATTTACATCTTCAATACGTGGTGAAGTCTCTAATACTTTTTTAAGTTCTGCTACATCATGTATCTCAGTTGAAGCTACCATCATCATCGCACCCTCTTCACGGAGCATCTTTGTGATGAATCTTGTATCAACTTCACAGATACCAAGTACGCCATTTTTTTCCAGTAGT
The DNA here is from genome assembly GCA_964640455.1 of uncultured Sulfurovum sp. Taxonomy (GTDB): domain Bacteria; phylum Campylobacterota; class Campylobacteria; order Campylobacterales; family Sulfurovaceae; genus Sulfurovum. Next base: position 6,945 of record CAZXGY010000048.1, on the reverse strand, counting down.
GCTGCAAGTGTCTCTTCACATCTAAAGTTAGAAGGTCTATCTTGGTAGGTACGAACGATGATACCTTTACAGTATGCACCTTTACTCTCCATATCTTGCGCGTTACATCCAACATTACCTATTTCAGGCATGGTAAATGTAACAAACTGCCCCGCATAAGAAGGATCTGTAACTATCTCTTGATACCCTGTAAGAGAAGTGTTAAAAACTACTTCACCTACAGATGTACCCGTTGCTCCAAAGCTTTTTGCTTCAAGCACTAATCCATTTTCAAAATAAAGTGATAC
>CAZXGY010000048.1:3441-6558 GCA_964640455.1 uncultured Sulfurovum sp. | reverse complement strand
TCCATACCTCTGATTTTGTCATAAACAATATCGTCTATTTCATCATAAGCATCTGCAAAGGCTTTGAAGGCTTTGAAAATCACATTTTTTACTTGGTTTTCATTGACATCATACTCTGCTAAGTAGTTTTCATAAAGTTCATCAAGTATGAGGTGAGCCAAGTCATTATAACGGTCATCATAATTCATAATGACACCTGCTTCAGCTGCCATTTTCTTTTTAATCATAAAGAAAAGTTGTCTCTCATCTGCAAGTTGAAACTCTATTTCATCATAATTTTCATCAAGAATTTTATGTACTTTTTCATCAAGGGCATGCTCTTTGGCAAGATTTGCATCGATGATAGCTTTACACGCTTCAACCACTGCTTCTCTACCCTTAGGCATCGTAATAAAAGGTGCATTGGCTAAATCAATCCCGATTTTGGTTGCTACATACCCTGTTTGTTGTGGTTTCAATCTCATGTTATGCTCCTCTTATAATAGTATCTAGTCTATCTGGACTTGTGGAGATAATCCCCATTTTTGTCCCTATCATCTCTTCAAGTGCTTCTATGTATGATTTAGCCGTATCTGGTAAATCATCAAAGACTCTAACACCCTCTGTCTTATCCCAACCTGGGAAAGATTTATAAATAGGTGTTGCATCTTCTAAGTCGTATGGTACATAGTTTATCTCTTTACCCTCTACTTCGTAAGCCACACATACTTTGACTTCATCAAAGCCATCGAGTACATCGAGTTTCATAAGTGCTACTTGGTCTACACCATTGACACGTACAGCATGACGCATAGCCACAGCATCGAACCAACCACATCTTCTTGGACGTCCTGTGGTTGTACCAAATTCATGACCATTTTTACGAAGTGTGTCACCCTCTTTTCCAAAATCTTCAGATGGGAAAGGTCCATTACCTACTCTTGTACAGTATGCTTTTGCAATACCCGTTACTTTACCAATGTCTTTAGGGTTAATCCCTAAACCTGAACATGCTCCAGAACTTACTGTTGTAGATGATGTTACATAAGGGTAGGTACCATGGTCAATGTCTAGCATTGTTCCCTGTGCACCTTCAAGAAGTATCTTTTTATCTGCATCCATAATCTCCCACATCAACTGTGTCGTATCACAAATATATGCACCCAATACATCTTTATACCCTTGAAGCTCAGCTAAAAGCTCAGCTTCTACTGGTGCTTCTACACCGATGGCATCAAAGACTGGTTTGTTCATAGCAAAATAAGCTACGATTTTTGCAGTCAATTTTTCAGGGTTAAGAAGCTCCCCTAGTCTATGACCGATACGTGCTATTTTATCGCCATACGCAGGTCCGATTCCCTTACCTGTTGTACCAATGGCTTTGTCACCTTTCAGACGCTCTTTAGCTTGGTCTATCTGTGCGTGGTAAGGGAGTAAAACGTGTGCTTTATCTGAAAGAAATAGTCTTCCTTCTAGGTTATCAAACTGCACCATCTCTTTGATGAAATCTACAGGAGAAAGTACCACACCATTTCCTACGATGTTCTTAGCCGTAGGGTTAAGTACACCAGAAGGTATGAGATGCAATGCATACTTTTTATCACCGATGACAATGGTATGTCCTGCATTATGTCCACCTGCAAAACGACATACATAGTCATGTGTTTGTGCCATATGGTCAACAATTTTCCCTTTACCTTCATCTCCCCACTGGAGACCTACAATTAAATCTGCTTTACTACTCATCTTAGTTACCCTTATCCATTTTATATGCTACACACTCATCTGTATAGAGTGCAAATCCTGCTGCTTCAACACCATCTATCGTGTAAATCCCACCCATTGCCAATAACGCGTTCTCTTCAAACATTCTAAATGTCAAAGAGTCATAGTAACGCATCTTTGCATAGAAGAGTGGAGAGACAACCATGTTGTCATACTTCACTGCTTTTGTTGCTTCTTTAATCTTTTCAAGTTCCACTTTTATGTCACTTGGAAATGCTGACAAATCATCTAAGTCAGAAACTGCATTCATTCTTGCAAGTTGCTCAATCCAAGGTAAATCAGTTCCCATAATTTGTTCAACATGCATAGACTTCAACACATCAAGAGAGACACCATACTTTTCATTTAGTAAATGAGGGATGCGAATATTTGCTATTTGCATCATAGGCTTTGCATCCATTTCATCTAGTAACATAATGGTCGTTTTTGCTATCTCTTCAAAAGACCCATCAATCACCTCAGCACCTATTTGGTACTGTTCTTTAGTTGGGAAAGTCACTGTTGGCTGAATGTAAAACCATTTTTTAGCTTCTGTAGTACGCCCAAGTCTTTTAGTCACTATACGCACTACATCTGCTGTTGAGTCTGCACGAAGGGTTACTTCATGGTTTTGCTCATCATTGAGTTTAAGCAATGGTTTTTTATCATCAAAACTTTCATGTTGGTGGTATGAGAAAAGTGGTGTAACAATCTCTGCAAACCCAAGGTTATCAAGCAACTCAGCCGATACAAATTCTATCTCTCTTTTAATTTTAGCAGACTCGCCAAAGTAAAGTTTAGACCCCGAAGGGATTTCGTGTTCGTAAACCATTATTTCTCTTCTTTTTTCAATATACTTTTAAAATACTCTTCATGAAACACACGTGACGCTGTGCCATCAAAGTCTCTACGCCCAAGCTTGGCAAGAGCCAGTTCTACCGCAGTCACGGTAGCTACCATCTCATACGGCTCTATCAGTCCCATTTGATTGATACGGAAAATTTTACCTTTTAAGTGGTCTTGCCCCCCTGCTACATTGACACCAAACTCGGTTTTAAGCAAGTCACGTATCTCTTTAGCATTCTCATCATCTATAGTTGTCATAGACTTTGCTGCTGCCTTAGGGTATGAATGTAGTCCAAGTGCTTCCAATGCAAAACGTGTTGCTTTTGCACGACGTGCTGTGTCACAAAAAAGTTTACCTAACCCTGCACCGTCTCCATACGCTTCTATCTCTTGAAGTACTGCACATAGTCCAATGATGAGTGTCGTAGCAGCTGTATAAGCTGTTGTATTTTGCTTTTGCTTTTTTATCTCAGAAGCTAGGTTAAGGTAGTACCCTTTTCCTGCTCCAGTTTTTTCGATGGCTGCATT
>CAZXGY010000048.1:0-3341 GCA_964640455.1 uncultured Sulfurovum sp. | reverse complement strand
CCAAAACGCTCACCGAACTTTCCAGAGTTTACTGAAAGCAATGTGTCATGACAAAGGTTCGTCACTGCAGCTTCCATAGCCCCTGTTCCTGTACTTGCAAGCATGATGACTTCATCGGTAGCAAAAAGTTTAAAAAGAAGTTCTCTAGTCTCTTTAAAAATTGCTTCAAATTCTGGTGTTCTATGGTGAAGGGTTGGTGTAGCCATTGCCAAACGTACAGACTCGGGTACTGGCGTAGGTCCTGGTGTAAAAAGTAACATAAATATCCTCGCAATCGCCATCATGACGACGGCGTAATTAGCGAGATTATATCTAAAAAGAGGTTATAAAATGATGAGAGAAAGTCTTATAAAACAACTGTCTGCTGTCCAATCTCCTTGTAGCGTGCATAATAATGCTCAACAAAAGATTTAATATTTTCATTTTTAGGTAAATAGATACCCTCATTTTTTACAGCATATTGAGCCAAGTATTCACTCGCATCTACTTTTTTGAGGTAGTTATCTGCCAAATCTTTATAGGCAGAGATATAGGCTTCTTTCATCGCATCATATTTAGAATAGTCTATCTTTATCTGCCCATCATAAGTGATGATACCTGAGCCAAACAGAATGTCTAAGTGGATAAGCCCTTCACAATAATAAGGCAATACTTCACCTACTTCACGCCAAGCCATGAGACCTACGGCACGTGAGACAACATCATCTACCACATGCTCTTTAAGTTCATCACGTTCATTATGGAAAAATGCCATGAGCCCACCCGAAGTAGCTTTAAACTCTTCTATATTTTTAAACTGCCCTGTACCGTTCATCTTAGTCTCAGTGTCTGAGTCTATCCATAAGATGTGCCCATACTCATGCCCTACAGTTGAGATGTCATATATTTCTTGCCATAAGTCTGGATTGGTATCTATCAACGCACGTTGTGTTCTTACAAAACTTTCACCCATAGTCTCAACACTTAGTTTCATAATTGGCTTAGACTTCTTAGACTCCATTACGAAGTCTGCATAAGCAAATATTTTCTTACCTAACTCAGCTGAGACTTGTTCATCATTAGGTACAACTTGTGCTGAAAAGAGTCCGTTAAACTCTGCTGCATAATAGAGTATAGGCTGACCAATGTAAAGTTGTGTCTCATCTACTTGAGTGAGGTTTTTAGCCATTGTTTTTTCGGCATCAGTACCAAACTCTTTTGCCATAGCAACTGCAAAGTCTTTTATATTTTGTCTTGTAGGTGATCCCTCTTGCAATGCAGGATTAACAATACGTAAATCCCACTCTAAAGCAACAGCCTTTCTATAGTGGTCTTCATAGTACTCTAATGGGTGACCTACTTGTAAAGGTGTTGTGACTGCCATCCATTTTCTGTCTACCTCTGCCCATTTGCTTATGAGTTCATCTGGAACCGTATGTGCAAACGCTTCTTTAATCGCTGTAAAATACGCTACCCACTCTGCTTTCTGGTTAAAGACATCATCTTCATTCTGATTGAGCAGTGCTATGAGCTGTTCAAGTGCTGTAGTAACCCCTTTAACTTGCTCTGGAAATGCCTCTGCATACGCTACAGATTTATATTTGGCTTCGACAGACTCAGCCAACGAGGTTTCTTCGGTCACTGAGCTTGTCGAAGTGCTAATTTTCTTCAGTACTGAGTAACATCTATCTCCAACACATCCACTCTCGTCTTTATCGAGTAGCGATTCACCTTGCAACATTTCAAAGACTTTTGCATCATCCCCATTAAACAGCTCACTGAGTTCTAGGTTAACAGTATGAATAATATGATCATTCCAATGACTCTGCCACTCACTCAGACGAATACCCACAAAATGTACCCCAAGAATAAGTGAACGGTAAAAAGGTGTAAGAAGTTTATGCTCTTCTACCCATGAGATAAACGCTTCATGACGGCTAATGTGCATGGTACTTGCAAAGCCATACGCCAACTCTTTTTTCATAGCTATCTCTTTTTTAGACGCAGCATTTTTTTCTAACACTTGTTCTAACGCATCTTCACGTAGGTTTACGATACGTGTAAGTGCTGCCATCTCAGAGTCTTTGTCTCTAGGAATATCAAGAAGCTTCAAAAAAGCATCTACTACAGCATTGGCTCTCTCATGTGTCTTACTCTCATCGAGTAATTCATAATACTTGTTCAAAGACCCCTGTCTATATTGTAACTCATCATAAATAAGTTGTAAGTCTTTCATAAATTGTTGTTGTTTCATATTCTCTTACTCTCTTTTATAATATAAACGAGCGACCAATATTTTCTTTGGTTACTCTAAATCGCTTACGCTTTTTCTTTTTTGGTTACTTTTCTTTCTTTTTTGTCGTAGTACAAAAAGAAAAAAGTAACAAAGAAATCATTTATTCTTCAACATCCAAATTATCGGCTTTGCCAAAGCCAAAGCCTTCCCACGATGCGAGATAGCACTCTTCACATCATCATCTAACTCACCAAGTGTTTTGTCATACCCTTTTGGTATAAACATCCCATCATACCCAAAACCTTTTTCACCACGGCTCTCATCTATCACATCTCCATGCATCCAACCATGCACTACATACTCTCCATACTTAGAGACTATGGCAATAGCTGCCGTATAGTACGCTGGAGTAGATTTTAGTCCTTTTTCTTTCACAGCATCTATGAGTTTATACAAGTTGTCTTTGTCTGTCACTCCTACCCCTGCATAACGTGCAGAGTAAATACCTGGTGCACCATCTAGTACAGGTAAAGAAATACCAGAATCATCAGAGATAACGATATACTCGTCACTCAACTTCTCATAAATGGTTCGTGCTTTGATGAGAGCATTGGCTGCAAAAGTATCACCATCTTCTACTATCTCAAACTCACCAAGTAGGTCTGAAAAAGGGACTACTTTATCTTCACACATTTGTTTAAATTCGCGTAATTTACCCTTGTTTCCTGTTGCCAATACTAATTTCATAAATAATTAACCTTTTAGTACTATAATAAGAGAAATTTTATCGTATTAAAGGTATCACTATGATTAAACAAATCATGCCTCTTAGTCTCATCGTTGCACTAAGATTCTTCGGACTCTTCATCGTCCTTCCCGTTCTTTCCATCTATGCGCTTGACATGCCAGGTGCCACACCATTTTTAGCAGGTCTTGTTGTAGGTGGTTATGCCCTTACACAAGCGGCTTTCCAAGTACCCTTTGGGATGATGTCAGATAAATTTGGACGTAAGCAAGTCCTCTTTTTTGGACTCATCATCTTCATCATCGGTTCCGTCATTGCTGCACTATCTGATGATATTTATATGCTACTCATTGGTCGTTTCTTGCAAGGTGCAGGTGCCAT
>CAZXGY010000047.1:0-7781 GCA_964640455.1 uncultured Sulfurovum sp. | reverse complement strand
AAACTTCTATCATACTCATGAGTGAAAATGAAAAGATGGAATCCATCTCTTCTACAGCATTTGACATTACTGAAACCTTAGGTCTTACACTGACTCTTGCAGACTTTGATCCAGAAGGTGATTTTGAAAGTAGAGCCATCACTGTTGAACACTATGAGACACTTACACACATCTTTAATATGGAAATTAATATAGAACAAAAAATTGCAAACCCTATACGTGAGCTGGGTAAGTTGGAAAACATTTTACAAATCACACCTTTTGAAGACCGTCTCAATACAGTGGGTATAAAAAAACTTATCTCTAGTAAAATTCAAGACTTTATTTTAACCACAGACAAACATCCTAAACTCCTTGTTCCCTTTGCTATAACTGAGGGTTAAAACTTACTTTCTCTTCATGGCATAAAGCCCTTTAAAACGATACTTAATAACAAATAAGATAAAATAAAAACCATTAGAATTTAACAAGGTTTTTACGCGATGATTGTCCCTATAAAATTAGCTCAAACTCAAAATATAACATATGACATCACTATAGATACGCTACCAGCACTTACTTTTGACACCTCCGTGGTCGTAGTAACGAATCCTACTGTTGCAGGGTATCATTTGGAAACACTACTCTCAAAGATATCTGCAACACAACTTTATGTGGTAACCATACCCGATGGAGAAGAGTATAAAACCTTAGAAACGGTAGAAAACATCTTAGGTGAGTGTTTTGAACAAAAGCTAGACAGAAAGTCTCTACTCATTGCCTTTGGTGGTGGGGTCATAGGCGATATGACAGGCTTTACTGCCAGCCTCTACCAAAGAGGCATAGACTTCATACAGATACCAACAACACTGCTTAGCCAGGTAGATGCATCTGTTGGTGGAAAAACAGGGGTAAACAATAAATATGGTAAGAACCTTATAGGTGCTTTTTATCAACCTAAAGCTGTCTATATAGACCCAAGCTTCTTAGATACCTTACCTCCACGTGAATTTGCAGCAGGTGTAGCAGAAGTCGTAAAGATGGCTGTAATGTTTGATAAAGCATTCTTTACCTACTTGCAAAATGCTAACCTTCAAAATAGTGATACCATTAAAGAGATGATACGTAAATCTGTAGAACTTAAAGCATGGGTAGTCAACCAAGACGAAAAAGAAGCAGGTATAAGAGCCATATTGAACTATGGACATACTTTCGGACATGTTGTAGAGAATGAGACCAACTACAAAACGTATCTACATGGTGAAGCCGTAGCCATCGGGATAGTCATGGCAAACGCTTTAGCTATAGAACTTGGACTTTTTAGTCAAGAAGAGGCAGATGACGTAAAAGCCTTTTTGCAAAGTGCCAACTTACCTACAGAGTATGTCATCAAAGATGTAGATGACTTCTATGAGCATTTCTTTTTAGATAAAAAGTCTGCCAAAGGAAGTATCAAGTTTATCTTACCTCATGGTATGGGTAACCACAAGATGGTTACAGATATTGATGAGCGTATCGTTAAAAAAGTATTAGCTACATTTGGAGAAATATAATGCACGTTAAAAATATAGTTATTTTAAGTATTTTCCTTGGTACAAAACTGTTCTCTTTCGCTGAGACGACGACTAAAGCATCAGTAGAACAAAACACTAGCAATGAAAAATCAACTGTGTCAATTCAAGTAGAAGCAAGAAAGCAAGAATTACTCCTAGAAAAAGAGGGGATAGAAAAAGAACTTTCAGAAAATAATATCTGGTCAAAAATCTATAGTAACTACCATACTTACCAAGAGTTAAAAAAACAAAATACTATGCTTGAATCAAAAATAGCACGTTTAGAAAAAAGAAAGATTCTTACAAATAAACAGAAAAAACAACTAGATGATTATAAAGAATCGATTGTTACCCTTATGGGAAAACTACAACTGCTAAAAGAGTATGAAAAGAACCCTTTTAAAAAGTTTTTAACACCACCAGATATAGAAAATGTACCTAATATAGAAAATCCTCTAGCTGTCATAGGGGCACTTTCTTACAAAGAAAAGTTAAGTTCAGATCAAGAAGAGTATAAAAACCGTTATCTTTCACTAGAGCACATCATGTCGAAATTTACAGAAAAAAAAGAGATACTCAAAAAGTTAGCTAAACTTGACAATAACGATTCTGCCTACAGTGAAGACATTATCAACATAAATGATCAGATCAAAACGTTTACACCGATACTTGATATATTTAAAACAACAGAGAATGTCTATAATAAAAAAATAGATGAGATTAATCTCAATCTTAAAAATGATATACAAAAAGAGATTGAACGTACAGTATCTATTGGTGCTATTTTACTTTTCTTCTTGCTTTTACTCTTTTTTATTAAATACCTTGTTCGTCGCTATATGTCAGACAATGACCGATTTTATACTATCAATAAAGCACTCAACATAACTTTTGTAACACTACTTATACTGACACTGTTACTTGCGTATATTGAAAATGTATCTTATTTAGTCACCATTCTTGGTTTTGCCTCTGCAGGTATTGCCATTGCCATGAAAGATTGGTTTATGTCTTTGATGGGTTGGGTAACTATCCTTGTAGGTGGTTCGATACATGTTGGAGACAGAGTAAAGTTTCAAAGAGGTGGTATTGAATATATTGGGGATATTGTAGATATTTCAATGTTACGTATGACACTCCATGAAGATGTAACACTTACAGCATATATGAATAATCGTAGAGCAGGGCGTATTATATTTATACCAAACAACTTCATATTTACTGATATGATAGCTAATTACTCTCATGCAGGACTCAAAACTGTCTGGGATGGAATAGATTTTATGATTACCTTTGATTCAGATATGCATAAAGCTGCTCAAATAGCAAAAGATGTTACAAAAAAATATTCAAAAGGATATACTGACATTACTAGAAAACAGCTCAATAAGCTTAGAAGTCAGTACAGTATCCGTAACACTAATGTAGAACCTCGTATCTTAACCTTTATCGAACCTTATGGTATGAAAATTTCAGCATGGTATTTGACAAACTCTTTTGCTACCCTTACTTTACGTAGTACTATCTCTGCTGAGATTATTAAACGCATTCAAGAAGAAGATGACATTAGTCTTGCCTATCCTACACAGTCTATCTACATGGATAAAAATGTACCCAAACCTATGCCTGCCCCTCAAGAGATGCCTATGGGTGAGGAGACATTTTAGTGCAGAAAGTTTACTTTAAAACCTTTGGCTGTCGTACCAACCAGTTTGATACCCAAGTCATGATGTCTAAACTCAAAGACTATGAACTTACAGAGGATGAACTACACTCTGATTATATAGTCGTAAACTCCTGTACAGTGACCAATGGTGCAGACTCATCTGTACGTAACTACATCTCTTCAATGAAACGTAAAAACCCCAATGCTAAGGTTATTTTGGCAGGTTGTGGTTCACACTCAAAAGGGGAGAGCCTCTTTGCAGACAAAAAAGTCTTTGGTGTTATTGGGCATTCTGAGAAAGAAAATATTAATACGGTTCTCAAAAATGAACAACCTTTTTACCAAATAGGTGACTTAGAACATATAGACACTACTATCGTTGAAGAGTTTGTAGGAAAAAGTAGGGCTTTTATTAAGATACAAGAGGGATGTGATTTTGCTTGTTCTTACTGTATTATCCCTCAAGTACGTGGTGCGGCACGTTCGCATAAAGAAGAGACTATCTTAGAGCAGATTTCCAAACTGGCTTCTAACGGTTTTGGTGAGTTCATTCTTACTGGAACCAATGTAGGTTCTTATGGACAAGATCATAACACCTCTATGGCAAAACTATTAAAAAAGATGAGCCAAATACGAGGTGTTAGACGTATACGTATAGGAAGTTTAGAGCCTATACAGATAGACGATGAGTTTATGGAACTACTTACTGAGCCTTGGATGGCAAAACAACTGCATATTGCCCTGCAACATACTTCAGACAAAATGTTAGAAGTAATGAACAGACGTAATACGTATAAAACAGACTTAGCACTTTTTAATAAAATAGCTTCTAAAGGCTATGCTTTAGGTACAGACTTTATCGTAGGACATCCAGGCGAAGGTGAAGAAGAGTGGGAGGAAGCGATGCAGAGAGTAAAAGAGTTACCTCTTACACATCTACACGCATTCTCCTACTCAAAACGTGACAACACTGCCTCTTCTACAATGAAACCTGAGATACGAGGTAATATTGCTAAAGAGAGACATAGAGAGCTTACAGCACTTATAAAAGCTAAAAACTATGCTTTTAGACGCGAGCATCATTCCCAACTAGAAGTACTACTAGAAAATGGGAAAGATGGGCTCTATCAAGGATTTGATCAGTATTTTAATAAAGTATCGGTTAGAAGTGATGATGACCTAAGTGCGAACTGGGTCTTTTTAAATAATGTGGAGGTCACAGATGTCGGAAATGAAGCCAAGATTTAAAGACAAAATGCTTAATGGTAAAAATATAAAAATTATTGCGGGTCTTTTAGTAGTACTTTTAGGACTACTCTTATTTACTATGATGAGAGATACAACTACACCTATCACACATAAACAAGCCAATGCACTCTATAGTGATAACAAAATAGAAAAAATTATTATAGATGGAGAGTATATCTATCTCAAAACAGCAAAAGATACCTATAAAATCTATAAAGATGCTGTCAATAAAACAGCTTTTTTTGAAAAATACCCTGTAGAAGTTGTAGAAGATAATGGATATATCTATGACATCATCTCTTTACTTGTACTTATTTTTGCCTTTGGGTTTTTCTATAGACTTATGCAACAAAATAGACTACAACAACTCAAACATTTACGTGCTTCAAGTAAAGCCGATGGTGAAATAAATAGTGAACCTGTACAGGCAATCACCTCTACGGTAACTTTTGATGATGTTGCAGGTATCAAAGATGTAAAAGAGGAGCTTGAAGAGATTATTGACTTTCTCAAAGAACCTCAGAAGTATCGTGATTTAGATATTCGTTTACCTAAAGGTGTCCTTCTTATAGGTCCTCCTGGTGTAGGTAAGACACTTATATCTAAAGCCGTTGCAGGGGAGGCCAATGTTCCTTTCTTCTATCAAAGTGGAGCAAGCTTTGTACATATATATGTGGGGATGGGAGTAAAACGTGTATCAGAACTCTTTAGAAAAGCAAAACAGATGGCTCCAAGTATCATCTTCATCGATGAGATAGACGCTGTAGGTAAAAGCCGTGGTGAATTTAGAAATGATGAACGTGAAGCCACACTAAATCAACTTCTTACTGAGATGGATGGATTTGAAGACAGTTCTGGTGTCATTGTGATAGGTGCAACAAACAAGGTAGAGATGCTTGATGAAGCACTGCTTAGAGCAGGGCGTTTTGATAGACGTATACATATCTCTCTACCCGATATAGAAGATAGAACAAAAACTTTAGAACTCTACCTTACCAACAAACCACATGAAGTAAATATAGAACAGGTCGCACGTATGACGGTAGGGTTTAATTCTGCTGCACTCGATACACTTACAAATGAAGCAGCCATCTATGCTATGAGAGATCATAGACGTATGATAGAAACTTCAGATTTTGAAGCAGTGAAAGAAAAAGTCCTCATTGGAAAAAGAAAACTTCTCTCTTATACAGAAGAAGAGCGTGAGATACAGTCAGTCTATCAAGGAGCTAAAGCAGTCATCGCTACCTGGTTAGATGTTGAGTTTGATAAAATAGGTATTGTCAATACTAGACTCCTTACACAAGAACACGAAATACTCTCAAAGAGCCAACTGCTCGCACGTATCAAAGTCTATTTAGCTGGAAGTATCGCTACACGTATTCGTTATAACGAGCAGTTCACCAATGCCGCAACTGACATAGCCCAAGCTAAAGAGATCGTTGCAAAGGTCATCTATGAGTATGCTATGAGTGATAACTTCACGGTAACACCACAACAAGAAGAAGCATTATTAAGAGAATCTGTCTCAGAAGTAAAAACACTTTTAAGTACACTCGATGGTGCATTGGGTGAAATTTCAACCTATCTTCTAGACCATGAGAACATCACTGCTGATGAGTGTAGAGATATTTTACGTACAATATTTTAATGGTTAGGGAATGAAATATTTTAACGGGTTCTCTTTAGAAAATGAAGAGGAGCTTTTTAGTGACTATTTAGAAGAAGGTGACTACACTGTCTCTGGGTTCTCTTATGGTGCGCAAAGAGCCTTTGAGTATGTCTATCAGTCACAAACACGTATAGATAGGCTTATCCTTATCTCTCCTGCTTTTTTTCAAACACAAAAACCTAGCTTTATACGTACACAGTTACGTTACTTTGAAGCCAACAAAGAGTCTTACGTTAAACAGTTTTTACAAAATGTTGCTTACCCTTCTAAAATATCATTAGACAACTATTTAACTCTAGGTACAAAAGAAGAACTTCATGCACTACTTAGCTATGTGTGGGATGAAGAAAAGATAAAAAAAGTACTTAAAAGAGGTACTATCATAGAAGTCTTTATAGGTGATGAAGATAAAATCATTGACAGTAAAGAAGCCATCACTTTCTTTCGAGAGCTATCAACACTTTATATTATCAAAAAATCTGGTCACTTATTGGAGCATTAACTATGACAAATATTGTAATTACAGGGTGTTCTACAGGTATAGGACTGGAAACGGCTAAATACTTAAAAAATAAATCTATAAAAGTCTATCCTACGGCTCGTTATAAAAAAGATGTTGATATGCTGAAAAATTTAGGCTTTGAACATGCCATGCAACTAGATGTCACCAAATATAATCAAATTACAGAGGTCATTGATACAGTAATATCTATAGAGGGTAAGATTGATGTATGGTTTAACAATGCTGGCTTTGGTCAAGCTGGTGCGGTTGAAGACATTACGAGTAAAACACTAAAAGAGCAGTTTGAAACCAATGTCTTTGGACTGCATGAGTGTACACGTCAAGTGATGCCTATCATGCGAGAGCAGGGGTATGGAAAGATTATCCAGCACTCATCTGTACTAGGACTTATCTCACTTTTTGGACGGGGTGCTTATAATGCCAGTAAATATGCCATAGAAGGGCTAACAGATACACTAAGGCTCGAACTCATGGGAACAGATATCTATGTCTCTTTACTCAATACAGGACCTATTACAAGTGATTTTCGTAAGACCGCTATGAAAAAGTTACAAAAAAATGTAGATATTGAGCATTCTTTCTTTAAAAAAGTCTATGAAGAAAAGCTCAATGGTGAAGATAAAAAAGTACCATTTAATGAAGAAGCTATATCTGTAGCCAAAGTGGTACATAAAATTATTTTGGCAAAAAAACCAAAACCACGATACTATATTACAAAAGCGACCTATCTGTTAGGGTACTTAAAAAGAATTTTAAGTACCACTCTACTAGATAAACTGCTTATCAAACTAGGCTAAGGTTTAGTTGTTTGGTTACGTCCTCTAGTTTTAGATAAGTACATAGCACTATCAGCATTTTTAATCGCTTCATTCAAGGGAATGTCTTTTTCTACGATAGAGATACCAATACTCATAGTTACATCAATCAATTGATTATTATAAGGGATAGAAGTATGTTCAATTTTTTTACGTAGCTTCTCAGAAATAAGATAGGCTTCACTGAGTGTCACTTCAGAGAGAAAAATAAAGAATTCTTCACCACCCCAACGTACAGTTAAATCTTGCATTCTAATATTTTCTCTAATCATTTTTGATATTGCTTGCAAGACATAGTCTCCTGCATCATGCCCATAATTATCAT
>CAZXGY010000046.1:4638-7811 GCA_964640455.1 uncultured Sulfurovum sp. | reverse complement strand
TGAACTCAACCTTATTTTATCGATTTGGTTGATAAATATATTATACGAAGGATAGTAATGAAAAAAATACTATTAATGTTAGGTCTTGTAAGTGTATCACTTTTCGCAGAATTTAAAACTATTGGGGTAGCTGAGTTTGAGAAACTTCAAGCTAAAGGTGTTCCTGTGATAGACATACGTACACCAGGAGAGTGGAAAGAGACAGGTATCATCGATGGTTCTCATAAAATGATGTTTTTCTCACCAGAAGGTCAGCCAGATTTAGCTGGATGGTTCTTTGATCTTGGACATTTGGTTAAAGATAAAAAAGAGCCTATTATCATCTACTGTGCTCATGCTAACCGTACGAAGTCTCTAGGTGAGGGGCTTACTCAAATGGGCTTTGAAAATGTCTATGAGCTTAAAGGTGGTATAGAAAATGGCTGGATTAAAAAAGGCAAAAAAACGGTTAAATAACAGAGTATTAAAGGCTTAATACGCCTTTAACTCTCTCTACTGTGTCACCCTTGTGTAAGGAGAGTCTGACTACAGACTCTTTAAGAGCCTTAAGTTCATGCATGACATTCCCCTCTAAAGCTATCACTTCTCCCTCGTCCAATATATATGTTTCTTCTCCTACACCAAACGCTATAGACCCTCTAAGTGTCATCACGGTAATAGGAAACTTTGTTTTATGCTCTTTCATTACTTGACCCTCTTTAAAAGCTATACGTATCTCTTTTCCAAAATCACTGTTAAGAAGAGGGGTAATAACCACACTCTCATCTGAAAATTCTAAATCTCTATAAAATGAAGCTGTTTGTGGTTTAGCTGTTTGTGTTGTTGTAAATGTCATGGGAGTCCTTAAACTTTTGAAGATTATAACGATACGGGCTGATATTTGACTTGATGATGCTCAATATGTGTTATACTTCTGCATGCAAAAAAAACAACCTACTAGAGAAAAACTCCTAGATATTACCTTTGATGAAGTATACATTCATGGCTATAATGCTACTTCAGTAGATGCCATACTTAAAAAGGCACAAGTACCTAAAGGTTCTATGTATCATCACTTTAAGTCTAAAAAAGAGCTCGTACTTGCTATGGTTCAAGAGAGACTTTTTGTTAAGATGGATAATTTTTTTAAATTTGAAGTTGAAGACAATAAAACAGTGATGGAAAGTTTTAGAAATACTTTCACGGTGATAAGTAAAAATAAGATGCTTGTTACCTATGGGTGTCCTTTGTATCGTCTTATGGTAGAGCTTTCTGCTCGAGATAAAGAGTTTGATACACTGCTTACGAGTAAAGCACTTCAAATGCAAGAGGGTATTAAATCACTACTTCTAAAAGGTATTGAAACAAAAGAGTTTGATGCTTCGTTAGATGTAGAGACATTTTCTGCTTATATGCTTAGTGCAGGGTGGGGGATACTCTCATTATCTCCTACACTCTCTTCTTCAAAAAACTATATTAATCAAACTAAATATATTTTAAACGCATTAGAAAACTACAAGAACTAGACCAATCAGTCTAAATTAAGACAATTTTCTTTATACTATGACTAGACTAGTTAGTCTAATCTAGAATTCAAAGGATTCATATGTTTATGGTAAAAGAAAATAAAGAACAAGCGAAGAGACTTGAAAAAATATTTAAAAAGATAAAAGTTATCTATGGAACTGTGCCTCCTCAAATGACATTTTTAGGTAACATTGAAGCTGATTACTTGGAAGAGTTTCTTGTGATGATACTTCGTATTGCTAAACATCCTCATATTGATCCTAATTTCTTTACTTTTTTACGGCTTCATATTGCTTTTAGAGAAGATTATGCCTATTGTAAAATGTTTAATGCGCAGATGCTACAGAGTAAAGGGTATACACAAGAATTACAAGAGGATGTGATAGCTGATGTATCAAATGTTCCTTTTGATGAGAAACATAAAGCTTTAGCTACATTTGCTATAAAAGCTATTTATGAAAGTAAAATGTGTATGCAAAGTGATTTTGATGCACTCTATGAGATGGGCTGGACTCAAAGAGATGTTTTTGATGCCATAGAGCATGCAGGCACACTACTTAGAAATGGTAGGCTATTGACTGCATATAGTATTAAGGACTAACATGGACGTGACACAAATCCCATTTGCCAAACATATAGGCATAGAACATAAAGATGAGAGTACGCTCAAACTCGAACCCACACAGAGTGTACAAAACCATATACAAAGCATACATGCCTCTGCACAGTTTACCTTGGCAGAGACACAGTCTGGGTTGTATCTGCAAGAGGTATTTCCTGAGTATGTGGGTAAAGTGGTAGGGCTGTTGCGTGGCTCTACGGTAAAGTATAAAGCTCCAGCCATGACAAGCATCTACGCGAAGGCTACTCTGGGTGATGAAGCTAAAGAGAAGTTTGTTCTGCAGTTAGAGCGTAAGGGTAGAGCAATTATAGCCATAGACGTATCTGTACTTGATGAGGATGGTGTGATTACAATGCAAGGGGTGTTTACTTGGTTTGTTCAGAAGCTCGTGTAGGGTGTTGTGCTCTGCCCGTAGGAAATGCCCTTGGGGGTACATAACACCTTTGATATTTGACAAAATATAAAAAATTGACTACACTTCTGCAATCAAAACTTTTGAGGAGCAAAATATGAAACTATTTACTTTTACATTTCAATCTACTACTGTGCTTCTTAGATCTTGGCTCTAGCCTACTCTTATTTCTTTTTTAGCTGATGGCTTAACTATCAATTCTAATTTATTTTACTGTGTTTCCTTTTTCTAAAACTGTGGCGATGTTTCTCTCTTCATTTTTTTAGAAAAAACGAAGCAAAAAAGCGTCATGGCTCTCAAATCGCTCTGCTTATAAGGGTGTTCGCCATGACAGAAGCGCACGTTATGCGATTAATGGAGAAGTGCAATGGCACAAATAAAAGTATATGGGATAGATTCATATCTAAACCCTATTAAAGAGCAGTTATCGGATGTGATTCATGGCTGTGTGGTGGAGGCTTTAGTGTTTCCTGAAGATAAAAGATTTCATAGGTTTTTTCCTATGAGAGAAGAAGATGTGTTTTACCCTAGCTCAAGAAGTAGAGCCTATACTATCATAGAGCTTATGATGATAGAGGGTAGAACGGTTGAGACTAAAAAGAGGCTTATTAGACTGCTTTTTGAACGTATACG
>CAZXGY010000046.1:1457-4538 GCA_964640455.1 uncultured Sulfurovum sp. | reverse complement strand
GGTGGGTCTGTAGTTTCCATAGATCCTACTTATCAGTTTAGTACAGAACAGATAGCTGGTCGTATAGATGAAGTAGCACTAGAAGTGATGGCAGAGGTTCGTAAAAAGCAAGAGGATTTTGTATGGAAAAATATCGCCAATCCTGATGCTCTGTATACTATGCGAATGTCAGCGATGCAAATATTTTTAGCAGACTTCAAGAGTGGAAAAGAGGAGGGTAGATACAGATATGAGATGTTACCAAAACTCAGTTTTGACGAGGCACAGTTTGACTTGGCTTTGAGTTCTCATTTTCTCTTTCTCTATAGTGAGCATTTGGGTGAACAGTTTCATATAAAAGCTATAGATGAGATGCTTAGAGTGGCTAGGGAAGTACGTATATTTCCTTTGGTGACTTTAAGTGGTGAGGTTTCTGCTCATTTGGTTCCTGTTATGACACACTTAAAAGCAAAAGGATACAGCTGTGAGGTAGTTAAAACTGCGTATGAGTTTCAGAAAGGTGGAGATGAGATGTTGGTAGTTACAAAACCGTAGGTGTGACCATGTCACACGACAAATCTCAGTTTATGTATGTAGAAATTAAAATATTGTCTTTTGTTTGAATAGCCTTTTGCCGTGCGACATGGTCGCACCTACGAGCTTATAGACATTGTTTGATTCTCTCCAACCCTTCATATATCTGAGAGAAGCTACTATGTGTAAAGTTAAAACGTATCTCATCTACTTTACCTCCAAACTCAATGCCTGGTACAAAAACCACACCTTTTTTTAGGCACTTTTGTACTAGGTGGGTGGTATCTACACCCTCAAACCTCCCATAGATGAACATCCCACCTTTTGGATGTAAGTACTCAAAGCTAGGGAGTATTTCGTCTAGTGCATTGGCAAAGTAGAGCATCTTCTCTTTGTAGGCACTGCATAATGTCTCTAAATGCTCTTTAAACTGCTCAGAGTCTTTGAGGTACTCGTAGGCTATGGCTTGGGTGATGCTAGAGGTGTGTAAGTCCATGGCTTCTTTGTAGGCTATGAGTGGAGAAAGCAGGGCAATATCCGCACGTATCCACCCTATGCGAAGTGCAGGATCTAGTACTTTAGAGAATGAGCCTAGGTGGAAGCTCTGCTTTGGAAGGGCTTGGCTTATGCTCTGGTATGGCTTATCAAAATAGAGTTCCGAGTAGGGTGCATCTTCTATGAGTAGAGTATCAGACGCTCCTAATAGTCTGGCTATCTCCTCACGATGCTT
The DNA here is from genome assembly GCA_964640455.1 of uncultured Sulfurovum sp. GTDB lineage: Bacteria > Campylobacterota > Campylobacteria > Campylobacterales > Sulfurovaceae > Sulfurovum. The sequence continues at coordinate 3,295 of CAZXGY010000046.1, read as the reverse complement.
TGTACTATAGCACGTAGCACTTGGGTTTTGAAAGTCTGGTATGAGGTAGGCTAGTTGGCTCTCTTTGATACTTGTTTTAAAAGCTTCTAGCTCTATACCCTTAGAGCTAAGAGGTACGCTATACTCATTCATGTTATTTAATGTAAATATATTTAAAGCACCCAAATATGAGGGTGACTCAATGGACATAGATGCTCCACTATGGTACCTACAGATGATGTCCAACCCCTGCTGAGACCCAGAGGTGATGAGTATCTCATCTGCTGTGGTAGGGAAGCCTTTATCACTATACATCTGAGCGATGAGGGCTTTGAGTGGTGCGTAGCCTGTGGAAGTGCTGTACTGCCATATGCTGTTGTCTGCTAGGGCAGTTTGTGTGGCTTGTTGTAGTTCTATGGTAGGAAAGAGAGAATCATCAGGCAGACCACCTGCGAAGCTAATGGTGTTACTGCTTGTGTGTTCTAGTATCTCTCGTATGAAGGAGCGTTTCATGGGAGTCCTTTTTTATGTTCATTTTAACGGGATTGTAGGTTTTAGTCTTTACTAATAGTGCTTGTTTTGTTATCTATTTTTGCTAAGAATAATATGTTACAATTCTGATACTGAATTAGAAACATTGACAAAAATGTCAATAATATGATATAAGAACTCTAAAAAGTGCTATACTTGTTTATAAATCAAAAGGAATTATTATGTTATTAGGTTTTGGTGGAAGAAATTTCTACTCATTTAAGGAAGATTTTGATATTTCTTTAGAGCATAAAGATAATGGATTGCCTATCTTGGGAATTAAAGGAGCTAATGCTTCTGGAAAAACAAATGTTATTAGAGCTTTATCGTATATAAGAGCATTTATGTTTGATTCGTTTTCACAGTTTCAACCAGATGATGGAATGTTAGTCAATCCTTTTTTTGATTCTCAAGAAAGTATTGAACTTTATATTCATTTTAAAATAGATGGTATAGAATATAAATATGAAATAGAGTTTACAAAAGAGATACTAATAAAAGAAATATTATCTAGAAAAGAAAATCGTTGGATCACTATGTGTGTCAGAGATGAGCAAGAAATTATAGAATGTATTAAAGAACTAGAAGAACTAAAAACAATAAAAATAAATAGAAACAATGTGTCTATCATTAGTTTAGCACATCAGTATGGGTTAAAGATACTAGATATATTTTTTAATTTTTCTGAAAATATCGCTACTAATGTAAATTTAATGGGAAAAATGACAAACAATGACCATTTTCTTGGATATAAAGAAGTTTCAAAATTTTATTTTAAAGAAAAAAAATTATTAGATGATATTATAAAAGTTTTAAATAAAGCAGACACTGGTATTTCAGGAATTGATATTGTTGAAATGGAAGATAAAATTACTAAAGAAATAATTTATGAACCATTGTTCCATCATGAGGTAAATGGTCAAACTTATAAATTGCAATATATCTATGAATCAAATGGTACGCAACTATTGTATCGTCAACTTGGTGCCTATTTAACAGCACTTAAATTTGGTTCAGTTATTGCTTATGATGAATTTGATATTGGCTTGCACTCTGATATATCATTAATGATTATTGATTGGTTTGAAAATGAAAAGATAAATAAAAATGGTGCCCAACTCATTTTTACAAGTCATCATTCTGAAGTTATAGATAAGCTGGGTAAATATCGATTGGTATTTGTAAATAAAAAGGAGAATGAAAGTTATCTTTATAGACTTGATGAAATTCCTGGAGATATTTTAAGACCAGATAGGTCGATAATGCCTGCATATAACTCTCGTAAAATTGGTGGTCGCCCTGAGGTCATGGTACATGGCTAGTAAGCA
>CAZXGY010000046.1:0-1357 GCA_964640455.1 uncultured Sulfurovum sp. | reverse complement strand
TTTCATTTAGAAAATATACCTAGGCTAATAGGCTTTGTAGTACCTGATAGCTGCCATGATGAAGTACAAGGCAGTAAAGGATTTAGGTTTGATAAAAATACTTTCTATGTGGTTTTTTTGGATAAAGAGCATAAGTTTTATAAAACAAGTAAATAGATGAAAACTAAAAACTTCCCTCCATCAACCAACCTCGAAACCCCAACCATCCTAAAAAAAGCCATCCAAGCCAACCGTGCCTTGGCACAGCTAAATGGTACAGCGAAGATAATACCCAATCAGAACATTCTCATCAATGCATTGGTACTGCAAGAGGCTAAGGATAGTTCGGAGATAGAGAACATCATTACCACACATGATGAGCTTTTTCGTGCGGGGTTAGACATAGAGTCTGTAACCAATGAAGCCAAAGAAGTACAGCACTACAGAGAAGCACTTGTACAAGGCTATGAGATGGTCAAAGAGAGTGGTTTGTTACTCAAAAGAGACATCGTCAAGATACAAGGCATCTTAGAACAAAATGATGCAGGGGTACGACGACAGAGTGGTACAGTACTACGTAATATGGCTACAGGTGAAGTGGTGTTTGAGCCACCTCAGGAGTATGAGACCATACAAGAGTTACTTAGTGAACTAGAGAGCTACATTAACGAACCAAACGAGCTTGACCCACTGATGAGTATGGCACTGGTGCATTATCAGTTTGAGACGATTCATCCTTTTTATGATGGTAACGGTAGAACTGGTAGGATTATCAACATCTTGTACCTCATACTCAAAGGCTTGTTAGATATTCCTATCTTGTATTTGAGTTCGTATATCATTAGAACCAAGGCAGACTACTATAGACTCTTACAAGAAGTACGTACAGAAGAGAACTACGAAGAGTGGATACTCTACATGTTAGAGGGTGTAGAGCAGACAGCCAATGAAACAGTAGAACTCGTAGAAGCCATCTATACACTGATGAACAAAACCAAGCATGAACTACGTGAGAAGTTACCCAAGATGTATAGTAAAGACTTAGTAGAGATACTTTTTATGCATCCTTATACGAAGATAGAATTTTTAGTAAGAGGACTAGGGATTACTAGAAAGACTGCATCAAAGTATTTGAATGAATTAGAGAGTATAGGAATGCTACAAACTATTCAGATAAAAAATAGTAAATATTTTATACACAAAGAACTTTTTGCACGATTGCAAGAAGGATTAAAATAGAAGTATGTATAAAAAACTTAATAATTTACCTATAGATATATAGCTATGGGTAAAAAATAGGATAATTTACCCATAGGTTAGTACCTATGTTAAAAAAACAGCAAAATGTACCCATAAGAAAAAGGAATGTAACTGAAAC
>CAZXGY010000045.1:0-7824 GCA_964640455.1 uncultured Sulfurovum sp. | reverse complement strand
ATAGCTAAAAGAGTCTAAGAAAAATCTAAGATTAAATAAAAAAAGTAATAAAAAGTATATAAATTAGTAACTATTCAAAATACTCTTCTATAATTTGAGAAAATAATTTCATTGTTTTACGTGCTTTATCAATCTTGACTTGAAAAATTTCTTCTGTACTTGGATAGTTAGTAATAAATTCATCATAAATAGCAATTTTATCTTCCATATGTGCTTCAAGTGCATCTAATACAGACTGCATATTCTCTTTAGAAGTAGCATACTTCATAAGAAGTTCAAACATACGTTTACGAGGATGAATAGCCATATCATCTCCAGCCTCACGAGCAATATCTTTAATGTCCCAACGAGAAATATAGATACCCGATACATGTGGGGCAATAAGCTTTGCATAGAGTGCCTCTGTATAAGATGGATAATCTTTTAAATCTACACTTTCATCCGTAGCACAAGATCCGTCTACACCTTCTGGTTGTGTAAAGTGTTCAAACTCTTTTCTTAAATCTGCTATATCACCTGGGTTCATTATTTATCTCCTATCAATAGTGGAATATCATCCACATCTATTTTTGTATCAAACCAACGATTTGATAATATCATCATTTTTGCAACAAAAAGTATTTGGTCATCTAAAAACGCTTTATTTTTGAACAGAGCTTGTGCTGCATCATCTAAACAATACCCATGCACTTTACCCTCATTTACTTCTACAAAATCCACACGATTTTCTCTTTTAGCACAATCGTCAAGCGTTTCACAGTAATGTATAGCTTTTTGGCTGAACTCACGTTCAATCATCATCATGTCAACTTTTGACTCTCCTACATTTGTCATCGTAAAATCAAAATGTTCATCAGTAATATTGAGTGCAATGGCTGTTGCATTTTTACTATTATGCTTCATTATTTTATTAAAATACTTACGCATATATCCTGTTTGGGCATTGTGCCCAAGAATGGTACAAAGCTGTGTATCTGGTTTTATCTCATGTAGTTTCATTATAGATTTCTCCTTTTTACAAAGCAAAGCTCCGAAAAAATTGACCAGAGGAAATACCCATGGGTGCCTCTCACAGAAGCTTCGTTTATCAACTCAGAATCATAGATCATTAATTCTCCTCATCTTTCTCTTCTAATTGCGCTTGCATACGTTTTGCATTGTTATGTAAAAACATTGCTTCTTCCTCTTCTACCATGCAGCGTGGACAACTCTGCTCACCACCCGTATAGGTAAAGCTATTACCACACTCATTACATCGCTTAATATCAAACTTAGCCAAGGTTCTCTGACTTGGTTCAAAAAACTCTTTTACTTCAAATCCCGGTTGTAAATGTATAGAGTCTGGTTCACAAGCATCATGACATAAACGACACTTTACACAAAGCATTGCATCAAAACTAATAAGTGAAAACCTACCATCAGAGCTCAAAGCTCCCGTAGGACAAATACGATAACATATTTGACAATTGGTACAACTCTCATCTACAAATTTTTGAGAAGTAAAGCTTATATCTTCTTCTGCTAATACTTCAAAAATATCTGGAGCATCAACATGCTTAAGTGTCGTAAAAAGTATCTTACGTTTATCTGGTAAGTTTTTTTCACGTATTTTAGCAATGATATCAATATCTAGAGCAAAAGTTTTTAACTCATCTGCTTCTACAGCTTCATCAAAACTCATTTTATGTTTCACCACACCCTTTAGTGTTGCACTATCTAAAAATGAACGTCTTGAAGTGACTTCCTCTTCTTGTTTTTCTTCTTCTTTGACTACTTTATCTACATTGGTAATCAATTGTTTTTTAGAAAAAGAAGAGAGTACAAAATTTGCTTCTTCAATACGTGTTTCTATTTGTTCGTAGAGTATACTCTCTTCATCATATGAACTTAAATCTAAAGTAATCTCTTCTTTACTTGCAAGAGCAAAAGAGATGAGATGTTCTACACTCAATACAGAAAGACAAGGTACATTAAACTTTGGGCTTATAAGTCTTACTTTAGACTCTAAAAAAGTAAAGAAAAACTCTGTAGTAGAAAAGTCAGAAAGTGAAAATGCTTCGGTAGGACAGATACCCACACAAGCTGCTGCTTCCACACCAGTGTTATTGGCAAAGCTAGGTAAGTTATCTACAAGCTGTATGGACTCTGGACAGGCATCTATGCATTTCGTACAATCAGAAAATTTACTTATCGCCCGAACACAAGAGGCAATCTCTAAATGTAAAGACATTAATTCTCTTCTACTTCACTTTGACAGTTTTCATTCAATTTTGCATTTACATACTCATAGTCTGAAAGCAAGAACTCTAAAGTAAGCTCAGCACCATCATGATACAGAGGCGTACGTGATTCACGTTTTGCATTGATAAGAAATAGTGGAGCCCACTCTAAAAGATGGTCTTTTAAAAATGCTCTTTGAATTTGCAATAGCTCACAAATACCCTCATCATCATTTGCAACCAACGCTTTTTGTAGTGCAACACAGAGCATATACATAAATTCTAACTCTACACCTATATGGTCAGCACTTACAACTCTTGCTTTGTCAAGTTCTACACGGAAGTCAAGTTCATTATAGAGTTCAAGTACAGGGTTGTCTCCTCCACTCTCTATCATCTGATCATCTCTTCTGTAAAAACTTTCATAAGGGACTAAATGCATAAGAAAAAGATTGGTAAAGTCTACATTATAATACTGTTCTATAAGCTCTGGACGTGAGAGTTCTTTACGCTTACCCCAATCTCTATAGTTGGGGAAAAAGTTTAATAAATCTTCATCACCTTCTATTTGGTCTAAAAATGTTTCATCTACTTCTACAAGCATCAATCTTGAAATTAACGCATATATTGCTATTCTGTTTTCTATCTCTTGTTTCATTGTTTCCATAGGAGTACTATCTTTCATGTAAATTATCTGGCACTATACCACTTTCAAGATAAATAAAACGTAAATGGATAATTTATCTGGAAAAGTGTATAAAATGTAGGGGCAGACACTTCGGTCTGCCCTTAAATATTAAAGGATTACCCTTTAATATTGACTGTATATGCTTTCTTAGAAAGAGGTACAGCTGGACGTTTAATATGTACTGGTCTTCTTAATGTATCATTTGCATCAAGTGGACGCGTTAATTTATCTCTCCATGCTTGGTAGACTTTCATGTTGTTTTCATAGTTCACATAAATATCACCAATCTCATCTTCTTTACCAGCAAGTTCAATAATCACTTTTTGGTGCCATGCATGGTTACCCGCAATTGGATCTGGATGAGAAGGTGCTACAGCATTTTGCCAAGAACCAGAAAGACCATCCCACCAAATGTTATCAAGGTCTTTATTGTACTCTTTAAACTGCCATGTATCTCTACGCTCTTGCATACCTTCATTAAGACCTTGTGTTGGTTTAAGCGTTCCTTCTTTACCATCCATTGTCATCTCATAAAGTGGAGCACCAAGCCCCATAACACCTAGCTTATGTTCAAAGCCTGGAATTTCAACTGCATTTTTCAGTTTCCATCTACCTGCATGGTGTGAACATTGAGCCACACCTGGCATAGAACCTTCAGTAGGCACTGCCATAGCAATGAAGTGACCAGAGTCAAGACCAGAAACCGTATCTGTAATTGTTACTTTAATTGCGTCCCCTCGTTTAATATTAAGACGTTTTGCATCTTCTGTATTAATCCAAACTGGGTTATGGTTTTGAGAAATCTCCATAAGGTGTTTAGAGTTTACTGAACGTGTATGAATATTGTATGGCAATCTAAATACCGTATTGAGTGCAAACTCATTATCTTCTTGCATAAAGTCATGGTGTACTTGTGACACAATATGTGTCATTTTCACTCTATCTTCTTTATTGGTTGGGTAGATAGGTATAGCATACTCTGGCCATTTCCAATCAGCAAACCATTTAGAGTAGAATTCAAGCTTTTTAGAAAGTGTATGGAAACCTTGTACAATTTCTCCATCTACTTCTACACCAATAGCTTTCTTACCACCATAAACATGATCTTCAACCATAAGTGTACCGAACTCATCTTTTTCTACTTCAGATTCTTCATACTCATGCCCATGAGCAATGTACTTAGTCCCCTCTTTTTTAAGTGGTCTCTCTTGTGGTTTAAAGATATTATCTTCTTCTAACCAAGTCCCTCTATCTCTCATCATCTCATAGTTAGGGAATTTAGAGTCTGGATAAGCTGCCTTAGCTGCTTTCTTAAGGTTAGGAAGTTTATCAAACGCTGCTTGATACCACTCAGGAATCGTTACCGCTCTTTTTGGATCTTCTTTTGAAGCCCAGAACTTTCTCACACCAAGGCTACCATCTTTATCTACATGATGTACCATGATATTTGCCCAGAACTCTACTTCTTCCCAAATCTCACCAAGACCTGCTGCTACGTGTGCTTCAAGTGTTGCTCTTGTTGGATCTTTTGGTTTCCAACCCATTTTCTCTAATGCAACTCTAAGTGCCGGGTTACGGAACGATAACCATCTTGAAGGTTGTGTTGCTTCAGAGTGCTGGTCATGTCTTTCACCTGCAAGTCCTACAGGAAGAATAAAGTCACAGTACCAGTTTGTTTCAGACCAAGTTGGAGAGAGGTTGAATGATAATTCAATTTTATCTTCACGTTTAAGTGCTTCAATCCATCTAAATCCATCTGGATTAATCCAAACAGGGTTATACATACGAGGTACCCAAATAGCAAGCTTCTCAGGGATATTAAGCCCTTTAGCATTCCATTTGTTTCTCCACTCATCATCCATAAGAAGGTGAGGCATAATATGCGACATTTCATAAGAACTTAGTGGGTACTCTGGTGGCCATGCAATTTCATTCCAAACGTCAACTTTTGGAGGTCTAGCACCATTTTGTGTTGCTGCATCACCTTTACCATTGACAGAGATAACATGCCAGTGGTGTAATCCTACTCCACCTTTATCTCCAGCCATTGCACCACGAAGTACAAATGGTAAGAATCCAGCACGAGCTATCATCCATCCACCTTTATGTGCAATCGGTCCTGCTCTCCAGATATACGTTGCTACTCTAGCACCTGCATCGATAAACATATCATAAAGTTTTTCAATAATACGTTTTTCAAGACGACACTCTTCAGCTACAAAATCAAGAGTATATGGAGAGTACATTTCAGAAATCATTTCAATGAATGCTTCATATGTCTCACCAGCAGGAACTGCTTTAATATACTTTTTATCTACAAGTACTTGAAGGTAGTCTCTATCCTTCATAAGTTGTTCCCAGTTTACCCAGTTTTTCACAAAGTTGTGATTTACAAGGTCTTCACCATTGATACCTTTTTCATTGAGAATTCTGTTTGCAAGGTATAAGTACAGAGCTGTCTCTGTCCCTGGCCAACAAGGTACCCATAAGTCTGCCATACCAGCAGAGTTAGAAAGTCTTGGATCCATAACCACAAGCTTCGCACCTTTTTTACGTGCATCAGCAATACGCCCTGCTGCTTGTTGAAAGTAGTGACCTGCATCTGCTGCATGAGAAGACTGAAGGAAAATAAGCTTCGCATTAGACCAATCTGGTGAGTTTCTATCATCATTTGCCCACTGGATTGTACCTTGTCTAGCACCTGCAGAACAGATGTTTGTGTGTGAATCATATCCATCACAACCCATAGAGTGTGGTACACGGTGACCAAAACCATTTTCATTTGGACGACCCACGTGAAGCATGAAAAGTTTTTTAGACATTTCATCACCCGTTTTAAGTGTATCGTGCATTTTCTTACCGATGACAGCCATTGCCGCATCCCAAGTAGTTCTTACCCACTTACCTTCACCTCTTTTAGAACCTGGTGCTCTCATTAAAGGGAAAGGAATTCTATCTGGATCATACATTTGTGATTGTGTTGCATACCCTTTTGCACAGTTTCTACCACGAGATCCTGCATGAAGAGGGTTACCCATATACTTACGTACTAAAAGTGATCTTGGGTTTTGTGTTTTCTTATACTCACCAATATCTACCCATGCAGTTAGACCACATGATGCTTCACAGTTTGAACATGAAGTTGGTACAAGCATATATTCTGTTGCTTTAATACCATCTGGATTTGTTTCACTTTGTACACCATTTCTTGATGTACCTCCACGTTTCCAGTCATTACCATCAAGCTCAGTAAAGCTATCCCACTCTTCAAGTGGTGGATAGAATGAAAGTGTCTCAGGTGTGGGTGTAAATTTACTATCTGCTTGTGCAGGTACTGTAGCTACAGTATCAAATACACCTGCAGCAAGTGTTGCACCTGCTACAGAGTATGCTGTACCTTTAAGGAAGCTTCTTCTACCTTCGATAAAGTTATTGTCATTTTTCATTGATTTTGTCATAGATATCTCCTCCTTAACTTAACGGTAGCATTTGTGGAATTTTAAGCCATACATCTTTTGCCATGTATAGTCCTATCAATGCTAGTATAGCTGCTACTCTTAGCAGCGTTTTATTATCGCTTTTCATGTTGCCCATAGCGATAAAGAATGGAATAATAAATCCAAGAACCATACCGAACCAGAACTCAATGTTGTACTCACCACCAGCATGAACGTATGCAAGTGTCGCTTCTGCCTCAGCAGATTTGAATGAGAAGAAATACTCACCCATATACATCATAAAAGAGAAGAATGTAGCAATTGCAAGAACAAGTGCTAAATCTTTTCTAGCCTCTTTACTCCAGTTTCCTGAAACCAAAATAAGTGCTGATGAACCTGCCATGAAAGCTGCCCACATCATTTGCATAACTTCTGCTGGTGCTTGCCATAATTCTCTTGCACTTGACTCTGCCATAATAATAGCCGTATAAAGTGTTACTGGAATCGCTAAAAATACTACAAATGGAAAGATTTTTTCATAAACTGGTGAAATATTTCTACCCATTGCTGTAAGTTTACACCCTTTAAATGGTACACCTGGATGTGCATCACCAATACCGATAAGTAGCATAAGTGTAATAAGCCCCGTAAAGAGTGATGCCATCCATGCACCAACAGTAATTGCTGATGTCCAGTGTGGGTGTAAAAAGATATTAATCATTCTGTATGGTTGGTGTAGATCTACCAAAGTAAAAAGTAAAAATACATTTAAAGCAATAAATGAAAGTAGAGGCATCATCCATCTTAGGTTTGGCATCTCTTCTTTTTTATGTCTATAAAGTAAAAATGCACCTACCAAGATGACACCTGTCCCGATACTTTTTGCCCACATGTTGAGTGTAATCATCCAACCCCAGATAATACCTGGAAGAGCAACGTCTAGTGTTACAACAGCTTGTGTTGCGTGAATTGTACTTTCTACCATCTTAGTGTCCTCCCTCTTCTTCATGTGATTCATGGTGATCATTATCAAAATCCATGAAACTCTTATTATCTGTGTGACCATGTGATGTAAATGGTGCTAAAAATCTATCTAGTACACCATGATTTTTATCACCCACCGCGTCTAGGTGTGTAATTTTATTAAATAAGCTATACCCTTCAATTCTTTGATGTGCTAGTGGGTTCAATGATTGATTACCTCCACCAACATAAAAGTGTTTAGGTGTTGTATGTTTTTCAGGTTTACGTACTTGTACGCCACCTTGATGTTCCATGATATATGTTGAGATATGACTTTTGTCATCATCTAAATCACCAAAGATATTTGCTTCAACAGGACAGGCAACAACACATGCTGGCATCATACCAGACTCAATTCTGTGTGCACAGTATGTACATTTGTCTGCTGTATTTGTTTCAGGGTCCATATAGATTGCTCCATAAGGACATGCCATCATACAACCAGCACAACCAATAC
>CAZXGY010000044.1:0-8070 GCA_964640455.1 uncultured Sulfurovum sp. | reverse complement strand
TATAAAGATCAAAAGTTAATTATAGACAGTATTGCTAAATCACAAACATACATCGCACGTTATCCTGGATCACCGTATACACCACTTGTCAATACAATGCTTATTCGTCTTCATATGAGTCAGTACTTACTCAATGAAAATATAGCAGCATTGTATGATAGAACGAGTAAGCCAGAAGCAGCAAAAATTTATAGAGCTAAAAATAAAGGTTCTGTAGTTGAGATGTCAGATATTACAGCACCAGAAAAAGGTATTATCGGTCAGATATTCGATTAATCTTTATGCTCCCTTACTTGTTCCTCCTCTCCCGAGGTGGAACTATATTACTTTAAATACAAAACTTAATATTACTTAACTTATGTTCCACCTCGGGAGAGGAAGAACGAGTTTAACAAGTTTATATAACATTTTAAAACAAAGGAATTTTATGCAACTCAGTGATTATGATGCATTTCCCACCACTTTACCTATTGTTGTTGAGGATGAACTTTTTCTTTATCCTTTTATGATTAGCCCTATTTTTTTAACCCATAAAAAAGACATAGCTGCTGCGACAACTGCTATGGAAAACAACTCTTTACTTTTTGTAACTTCATCTATGCCTGGTAAAGAAGGCAACAGAGATTTTGATGCTATGTATGAAGTAGGCGTTGTAGGGTCTATTATGCGTAAAGTACATATACCTGATGGTAGAGTAAAAATACTTTTTCAAGGGCTCTCTCGGGGTAAAATAGTGAAGCGTGAAGAGGGGACATACAATAGTGCTACGATAGATATCGTGACATTAGATACGTATAACAAACTCAAAGCAGATGCATTGATGGAGATACTACGTGATAAGGTAAAAAAACTCTCTGCTCTTAACTCACAAATACCAGCCGATTTGGTACGTACGATAGAAGAAAATGATGAGCCAAATCGTATTGCCGATTTGGTTTCATCTATGTTGAAACTTGATAAAGAAGTAGCCTATGTGCTTTATGTGGAAATAAATATTGAGAAACGTTTACTTGCTCTTATAGACATCGTTACCTCTGAAATAGAATCAGCGAAAGTTCAACGTGAAATACGTACAAAAGTGCATACTAAAATAGAACAAACCAACAAAGAATATTTTTTAAAAGAACAACTCAAAGAGATACAACAAGAGTTAGGTATGGATACACAAAGAGAAGAGGAAATAGCTACTTTTAGAGAAAAAGTAGCAGCACTCAAGCCACATATGCAAGAAGATGCTTTTAAAGAAATATCTAAGCAGTTAGACCGTTTTGCACGTATGCATCCTGACTCTGCCGATGCCAATGTACTTCAGAGTTATTTGGAGTGGGTACTTGAACTTCCATTTGGAAAATTAAGTAAAAAAAATCTTTCTGTAAAAGATGTTTCATCTGAGTTAGATAAAGATCATTACTCTTTAGAAAAACCTAAAGAACGTATAGTAGAGTTTTTTTCTGTACGTGAGCTAGCACAACTACGTGGTATAAAACAAAAAGAGACAGGAGGGGTGATACTCTGTTTTGCAGGACCTCCTGGTGTGGGTAAAACTTCTTTGGCTAACTCAATTGCCACTGCATTAGGACGTCCACTTGTACGTATGGCACTGGGTGGACTTGAAGATGTCAATGAACTACGCGGACATAGACGTACGTATGTTGGTGCAATGCCAGGACGTTTAGTACAAGGGCTTATAGAAGCTAAAAGTATGGATCCCGTCATTGTCCTTGATGAGATAGATAAAGTGGGACGTAGTATGCGTGGAGACCCTACAGCAGCACTTTTAGAAATACTTGACCCTGAACAAAATAGTAAATATAGAGATTATTATCTAAATTTTAATATTGATCTTAGTAAAGCAATATTTATAGCAACAGCAAATGATGTAGGACGTATACCTGCACCACTTCGTGATAGAATGGAATTTATAGGTCTTAACTCATATACACCAAAAGAGAAATTTGAGATAGCAAAACGTTATCTTATTCCTCAAGAATTGAAAAAACATGCTTTAAAACGTAGAGAATTTTCCATTACAGATAAAGCGTTAAAAATTTTGATAGATGAGTATACAAGAGAGGCAGGTGTACGAAACCTACGCCGAAAAATAGCAGGGTTAATGCGTAAAAGTGCTAGAGCACTGCTAGAAGATAAAAGTAAAGATCAAATCAATATTTCTAAAAAGAATTTAGAAGCATTTAGCGATAAAAAAGTATTTGAAATCTCTCTTGTAGATGTCAAACCACAAATAGGTGTCATCTCTGGATTAGCATGGACTGCTGTAGGTGGTGATGTGTTAACGATAGAAGCTATCAAGATTAAGGGTAAAGGAACTTTACAGCTTACCGGTAGTCTTGGTGACGTTATGAAAGAGTCTGTGCGTATTGCACACTCTGTGGTTAAAAAACTTATAGATAAAGGTGAGTTGAAAATATCACCATCAGTGATACCACACTCGGTTAAAGAGCGAGAAGAACGAATTACTATTGATCCTAGTGAAGTGTATAAGCGTTATGACCTTCATATACATGTTCCTGAAGGTGCTACACCAAAAGATGGACCATCGGCAGGTATTGCAATGGTTTCTGCCATCGCTTCTATTTTGAGTGGACAAAAAATAGACAATGAAGTAGCGATGACTGGTGAAGTAACACTTACAGGCAAGGTTTTACCTATAGGTGGACTTAAAGAGAAGCTTATCGCAGCCTATAAAGCTGGAGTGAAAAAAGCACTTATCCCTATGAAAAATGTTGAACGTGATTTAGATGATATTCCTGATGAAGTAAAAAGTAATATAAAGATTATTGGGGTTTCACATGTAGATGAAGTATTGAAAGAGATATTTGTTGATTAGGAAAAGAAGAGGTATGGATATTTAAGTCCATACCTTATAGTGTAAAAATTAGCTTATGTCCATTGTGCCATTTTTTCAAAGAGTTGTTCCTCTTTGATAGGTTTACGTAAAAAGTCGTTTGCACCATTGTCAAAGACTTCTGTTTTACGTGTATCATCTGTTGATAGTACAATGACAGGGATATGTGCATTTGCCATATCTGATCTAAAGATTTTTAGAAACTCTATACCATCAACAATGGGCATCATAATATCCAGTAAAATAAGATTCACATTACCATCTTTTTTTAATTTATATAGAGCATCAGAACCATTTTCTGCTTCTGTAACTTCTGTGACACTAGTGTTCTTTTTCAATAATGTTTGTAATAATTTTCTATTGATAAAATCATCATCAACTACTAATACTTTAAGTCCCATATTATTTATCCTCTATACTTTTTAATAATGTTATTAATTTCTTTTTTGGTTGCTGTACTTGCTATAGTTTCGCCAAGCAGTACAGAAATTTCATCATGATTTTTTGTATTACATGATGAAATTATAGCTATATTATCATTGGAATTACTGATCTTTTCTGTAACTAACTGGACATCTGTAAAGAGTATATCATAGTCATTAGATGCTAATTTACTCTCTAAAGTGCTCATGTCTTCTAATATATCATAGGTGTAACCAAGGTTATCAATGACTTTAGATAATACTCTACGAGCAAGTAGGAGTTTTTTAGCAATGAGAATTTTCTTCCCACTGTCTTCATTCTTTTCATCTGGATTATCCATAGCTAAAGTATCAACTGCCACATGAGTTGGTTCTTCTATTTCTTTAGTTTCCTGAACAGCAGTTTCTTTTTTAGCAGCTACTTGAGTTGCTTTTATCGTTTTTTTCGATAAAAATTTATTGAGAATATAAAGAAGTTCTGTGGTTTCTATAGGTTTTGTAATATACTCATCCATACCTTCACCTAAGAATCTTTCTCTATCACCTTTAAGTGCATTAGCGGTAAGTGCAACAATAGGTACATGAGGTACATTTTCATCTTCTTCATAATCTAAAATCTCATGTGTGGCTTCAATCCCATCCATTACAGGCATTTGAATATCCATAAAGAGTAGATCATAATTACCTGCTCTACGTTTCTCAAATGATTCAAGACCATTATTGGCAATATCAACTGTGATACCATGTTCTTCAAGAATACGTTTAATAAGTTTTTGATTAATAATGTTATCTTCAGTGATTAAGATATGTGCATCAAACTTAGTTTGTTGTATCGGCATAAACTCTTCTACGAGTTTAGGTTCAGTGTTGGCAGTATTGGTTAGTACATTTTTTAGTTTAGAGAGTGTGACGGGTTTAAATATAACATTACTTTGATCAATACCGAGCTCTTCAATTTTTGTACGACTTGTTACATTGGCGATAACAATAAGTTTAGACATATCCATATGGTGGATAGCATCCATAATATTTTGTTTCGCTTTATCAATATCAATCCAGTAGTTTTTACAAACATCATTGTTGTCAAGTTCTTTTAATTCGCTTATAGATTCAAAATGCTTCACTGATGGACCAAAGTATTTGAAGTATGTTTCTAGATAGTTATCAAGTTTTGTTGGAATATCTTGTTCATATTTACCGATAGTAATATCTGTAAAGGCATGAGTATAGTTAACATCTGTTGAAGTTACTTCCTCTAATGGTAATGATAAAAAGAATGATGTACCATGGTCTTTAGCACTTTCAAGTTCAAGGTTTCCACCCATGAGTTCAACAAATTGACTTGAGATTGTAAGTCCAAGTCCTGTCCCACCGTATTTTCTTGTTACCGAAACATCAGCTTGAGAGAAAGCATCAAAAATACGTGACTGTTGCTCTTTTGTCATACCAATACCATTGTCCTGAACAAGGAATTTTATTCTGTTATTACCTTCATCATCTTGAGCTTTTGTAATTTCAAGATTTATTTCTCCACCATATGATGTAAATTTAACAGCATTAGAAAGGAGGTTAATGACAATCTCTTTGATTTTGGTTGGATCACCTTTGAGTTTACTTGAAATCGTTGGGTCCATATAGTAGTTAAGATCAATATTTTTCTCTGTTGCTGCAACAGCATAGGTTTCAACAGCAGATTCAAACTCTTCAGCAGCATCAAATACGATGTTTTCAATTTCAATTTTATTACTTTCAATTTTAGAAAGGTCAAGAATATTATTGATAATGCTTAGAAGGTTTTCTGAACTTTTATCGATAATAGAGAGGAACTCATCTTGTTCTTCCGTAAGATCTGTACTACGTAAAATTTCTGTAAATCCAACAATACCGTTAAGTGGTGTACGAATCTCATGTGACATATTGGCAAGGAAAAGAGATTTTGCTTCATTTGCCTGAAGAGCGATGAGTTTATCATCTTTTGCAGTTTCAACAAGTGTCTCAAGGAATTTATAGGCTTCTTTGGTTCCTTCATGGGTATCAAGTTCAATATTTTCAATGGCTAAAGTATCTGAACTAAGATATTGATCACTACTTTTCATCTCATCAACAGCTTTGTTAAGTACATCTTCAAGCTCTTTAATGTTTCTAGTAATATCTCTGGTTGTGGTAAACCCTAAGTATGCTAAAATGAAACTCAGTAACCAAATAGTACTTGCTATGGCTAGAAGTAAAAGTTGTTTTTGTAGAAAGATGTCAGATTTTTTCCATAAAGTATTGGAAACAATAAGTTCTGCTTTTGAAAGAAGGGTGATTTTATTGGTTTGAAGTGTAAACCAGTCCATAGCTTCTTCAGCATAGTCACCATTATCGATATCAGTTTGAATTGCAGATGATGTCATAGCAAGTTCACTTAACATATCAGTTGATTCTTTATTGAATAAGATATTTGAAAGTTGTTCACGTAGTTTAGGGTTTGTAACTTGCTTAATATCAAAACCATTTGCTTTTGTCTTAAACTCATCCCATAGTGCAATCTCATCAAATGACATAGAGATTTTTTTAGTCATATAATAAGAGATAAATCCTCTCTCAAGACCAGCGTTTTCTTTTGCTGTATAGAGTTGTACTAATGTACCAATAAGTGATGAAATTTCAGTATCAAGAGCATAGTTTTTAATACCAAGTAGGTTTCCAAGTACAGGTTCTGCTAAATCTTTTGTATATTTATCAAAAAATACAGTTTTAAAATCTACATCTTTACCATCAACCATTTTTCTAGTTACTGGTAACTTATTAGTATTAGTTAAAACTTTTTGAGACATATCTGTTTGCATATTATTTTCTTCACCTAATATTTTTAGTAAGAAAGGAAGATAAGATGTGTCTGTTGTGATTAGATTAGATTTAAGTATGTTGATAGCTTTATCTAGGGCGATTCTTTGTTTAAGTACAGAATCTTTAAACTCTTTTTGAGCACTACCCAAATAGAGAGCCGTAAGTCCACGTTCTTTACCAATATTGAGTAAGGTTTTATCAAGTAAAGCATTATTCTTTAATGTTGTTTTTAAAGCATGTGCTTTTTCAAAGTTTATATATGAAGTTATAAAGAAATAACTTGAGAGTAGAATGAGTAATATAATTGGTACTAGTCCAATCAGTTTTAGTCTATTACGTATAGTCATTGTTTATTTCCTTTAGTTTGATATAACATCAATTTGAGTTTCAAAAGACAAAAAGTGAGCCCAATAGTCTTTGATTAAAGTTTCCAAATTGTTAGCATCTTCACAAAACTGTATTTTATATAAGGTATCCGAGAGAGCATTAATGCGAAGGTTACTAGAAGCCCCTTTAAGTAAGTGTCCTATTTTCTGTATCCTATCTAAATCACCTTCTTCATAAGCTTCTAACATTTTTTTCGTTTCGATATGTGCTTGATCAATGAAATCATGTACAAACTCTTCAATAAGCTCAACAGGTAACGATAAATCATTTGCTGCTTCTTCAAGTTGAAAGTCAAAATGTTTAGGTTTTATACCTTCAAGTGAAATGGTTCCAAAGCTTTTTTCGTTATTTGGTTCTTGTGATGTTGTCTCTTCTTGAATAACGGGTTCATTGATTATCTCTGGTGTATCAAATAGTTCTAACTTTTCCTCTTCAATAACTTCGGGGATAGCTTCATCAATTATTTCTTCTTCATGTAGTTCTTCTAAAACTTCTTTTTTACGAGGTACAGAAGTGGTGATACGAGAGAGTGTACTATAAAATGATTCTATTTCTTTACGTGGGTCATTACTATTTGTTTTAGCAATATTAGTAAGGATATCTCCAACAACAGGAAGGTGTAGTACTTCACTTAAATGGCTAAGTGTTCCAATGGCATCTAAGCGTGTATCATGATTATCACTTTGTAAATCTTTCTCAAGTATAAGAGCTGTATCTATAAAGTCATCTAAAAAAGTATTATAATCATCAGAAGAGATACCGATTTTTTGACTAATTTCTTCTACGTTTATATTGATTTCAGAAACATCAGCTGTTTCTTCTTTTTCAAGAAATAAATCATCATCTAGCTTAAATTCTAGTGGCTCACTTTCTACTACTTCTGAAGATGTGGTTTCTACAGATTTATCATAGTCAAGCTCTTCTGTATCATCCAATACCAGGTTAAGTAAGTCTGTATCATCTACTGTTTCAGTTTTTGTTTCAACTTTAGTCTCTTCTTCTGTTTCATCTTTTAAACTCATAATATCATCATCTAATAAATGAGGGGCATCAAATGTAATAGGTTCATCACTTGTGCTATCAGTACCTTCTAAAATTAAAGAAGTAATGTCATCATTTATCTCCACATCTTCTAAGATGTTTTCTTCAGTAGTTTCGCTCAGATCTTCACTACTTATGGTGGAATTAATAATATCGATATTATTTATATCATCCTCAATAGATGAACCAATCATTGTGTCTTCAAGAGATGAAAGTGACTCAACTTCTTCCTCTTGACTAGATAATGTCACCAAAGTAAGCTTGCCTAACATACTAGAAAGAGATGTTTTAGTGAGTGTGTAAGTTTCGCTGGTACCCTCTGTGCTTATATGCATATCTTCATCAGAGGTGAAATTAAATATAGTGTCACCTTTAATAATACTTGAAGCTAATTCATCGATATGTGTCACCCCACATAAACTCAATACACTCTCATCAGCTGCAATGATTTTATTGGTTTCATTTAATATATAATACATTTTATTGATAACTCCTCTTTTATTTATTTTCTTTTTCTAGTAA
>CAZXGY010000043.1:0-8071 GCA_964640455.1 uncultured Sulfurovum sp. | reverse complement strand
CAGAAAAATCTGGTAAAGTTCCAGGAACTGATAAAACATATACAAAAGCAGCACATACTGCACCTAAATTTAAAATGGGTAAAACACTTAAAGACGCAGTTGCAGGTAACTAAGCACCGTTAAAAAGTAACCCTTTTTTATACATTTGCTACATTGGGGGTGGCAAATGTTCTTCTCTATACTTCATAAAAATATTTTTCAAAACACATTATAACCATCTCTAAGATATACTATAGTAATTTTATCTAAGGATTTTTCTATGCACTTACAAGATACTATTTGTTTAGGTGTCGCTGGTAACTTTGCACATCATTTAGAGCAAGCAGGTGAGCTTGAAGATTTTAAACATGTAGTTACAGAAACAGCAGATGCTCCTAAAGGTATTTTTCCTTTTTATTTGCCAGGTTCTGATAGCTTTTTAGGCCTATACTCTATAGGAACAGATACACTTACACTTCCTGCCTTCGAAGCCAATGCACAAGTCGAACCAGAGATAGCGGTTCTTTTTGATATCGTCTATAACGATAATCATGAGGTTATAGACTTACAAGCAAAACAATTTACAACATTCAATGACTGTACTATTAGAAAAGAGGGTGCTAAAAAGATTTCCGAGAAGAAATCATGGGGAGTAAATTCCAAAGGGATAGGTGACAAGTGGATAGCCATAGATAAGTTTGAAGAGGGTGGTATTATGGATAACTATCATCTTTGTTCCTTTGTGAAGCGTAATGGAATATTACACCCTTATGGGGTAGATGCTCCACTGTTGGGGTACTCTTATTTTTATACAAAGCTAAAAAATTGGCTTATAGATAAAATGAATACCCAAGAGGACTTTGGACCACTTGAAAATATTGCAGAACATTTAAAAGCAACGGGTTTTCCTCATCAAGCGCTTATCTCCATAGGTGCTACTGCTTATGCAGAGTTTGGTGAACACAACTACTTGCAAAGTGGAGATGAAGTGTATGTCATAGCCTATGATACACGAAGTGATGATGCAGGTTTGATAGCATCACCAACGAAAGTCATTTTGCATCAAAAAGTTAGTTAATATTCTTTTTAATATCTGTGATGAACTCTGTTATGTCATCAAATAGGGCTTGTAAATCTTCTTCATGTTCTACTTCATCTGCCAGTATTTGACTGACGATGTCATAGGTAACGATATCTTTATCTTTTGTGAGTTCTGCTAAATTTGAGTAGACAGAAATAGCACACTGCTCACCTTTGATAGAATCCTCTAGTATACTAACTACATCAAAATTTTTAGGTTCTTCATAACCACAGTTTGTATGTGTAAACCAATCTTGTGGATTGAGCAGAGGAGTCCCACCTAGTTGTAAAATTCGGTCTGCAACCAAGTTAGCATGTCTAAGTTCATCTGCTGCATGTTGTTCTAGTTCAGCTATAGCTGCATCTTTCATAATACCTTTAATGACTTTAGCCTCTATGAAGTATTGGTAGTATGCTAACCATTCATCTGCATAAGCTCTATTGAGTCCTGTGATGATATCATTGATATCTACACCTTTTATAATTGAATTTCCTCTGCGTGCCATCAGTTCTCCTTTATTTAGTAAGGATAATAATTATCCTTTATTAATTGTAACTGTTTAATACTTAAAGGAAAATAATTATTGTTTAGTTTTATTAGGTTGAAGGTATGAAAAGCATATATGGGCAGTTGCCCATATAGTTTAAATGGAGGGGAGTTAGTTTTTAAACCAAGACTTGACTCTACCAAAGGCAGAATCAAAAGTAGATTTATGAGGACGGCTTTCTACACCATAGCTCTCTTGAATTTTTTCAAGAAGCTCTTTTTGTTCATCGTTAATTTTTTTAGGCAGTATCATCTGTATCTGTGCAACTAGGCGACCTCTACGACCACCATGCACATCTTCTACACCTTCTCCATCAAAGATGAACTGTTCTTTGTCTTTGGTACTTTGTTTGAGTTCTAGCTCTAACTCACCATCAAGTGCAGGAATAGAGATAGTCTCTCCCAGAATAGCTTGTGTGAAGAATACAGGTACTTCAATGTAAATGTCATTACCATTACGTATAAAGTTTTCATCTTCTTCTACAATGAAAGTCATGTAGAGGTCACCACGCTGACCATTTTTACTTTCGTTACCATATCCTTGTGCTCTCAGTCTATTACCAGAGTCAACACCTGCAGGAATGTTTACCGTGACTGTGTCTTCTTCTTCATGGTAACCTTTACCTGAACAACTTCCACAAGCTTCTTTAACACTTTGCCCTTGACCTTGACATTGTGGACAAGTTTGTGCGAATTGCATAGGTCCTTGACGCATAAGTACTTGACCTTGACCACCACAGTAGTCACATGTATCAAGTTTTGCATCTTTCGCACCTGTACCTTCACAGTCACCACAAGATGTTTTGTATTTAATGTCTATTTTTTTCTCGCATCCAAATACTGCTTCATGGAACTCCAGTTGTAGTTCTATCTCAAAGTCCAATGCATATTTTTGGCTAGGATCACGGCGAGATTGACGACCAAAGCCAGCACCACTACCACCAAACATAGAGTTAAACATATCCATAATATCATCCATATTTCCACCGCCAAAGCCACCGCCCATGCCACCTTGACCTTCAAGTCCTGCTTTACCATAACGGTCGTATATAGAACGTTTCTCTTCATCTGAGAGTATTTGATAAGCTTCATTGACTACTTTAAATTGATCTTCTGCTGCTTTATCATCTGGGTTTCTATCGGGGTGGTATTTCATCGCAAGTTTTCGGTAAGACTTTTTAAGTTCAGCACCTGAACAATCTTTAGTTACTTCCAATACTTCATAATAACACATTTCTGTCATAATAGTTTCTCCTTGAAAAGGGGGATAATTTTTGCGAATTCTACCATAATTTTGTTATAATGCCCAAAACATTATATAGGCAGTAATTATGGTTGTACATATCGTTACATTTCAGTTTAAAGAAGAGAACAAAAAAGCAAATATTATTCAAGCTAAGCAGATGCTTGAAAACCTTATGGGTGCTGTACCTAGTTTAAGAAGTATAGATGTGGGTATGAATTTTTCACAAGAAGAACGTGCTATGGATTTGAGTATTATTACGGTATTTGAAAGTAAAGTAGGGTTAGATGCGTATGCTGTACACCCTGAGCATTTAAAAGTGGTTGACTTTATCAAAACAGTGGTTGAGTACTCTAAAGTTGTGGATTATGAAAGACCCTAATGCCTAAACATTATAAGATAGAAGCTTTTGAAAACCTAGTAGAAGCTTTTCAATCTTTACCTTCAATAGGTAAAAAATCAGCTATCCGTATGGCGTACCATGCTGTAATGGTAGATGGCTTTGCTGCTATGAAATTAGCGCATGCCTTAGAAACGGGTATCAATAGTATTCAGAAGTGTTCCAAGTGTCATAATATGAGTGAAGATGAGCTTTGTACCATTTGTTCTGATCCTTATCGTGACTCTTCCAAACTCTGTATTGTTCAATCTGCTAAAGATATTTTAACAATAGAGGAGAGTGGTCAGTTCTCAGGTGTTTATTATGTTATTTCAGAAGTACGTGATTTAGATGAAGCACATCTTTTTTATGCAGTGGGTGGAGTAGATGAGATTATTTTTGCTTTTCCTCCGAGTATTGCTACAGACACCATGATACTTTACATTGAAGATAAATTAAAAGGTTTAGAGATACAGTTCACCAAAATAGCACAAGGTGTACCCACAGGAGTAGAGTTGGAAAATATAGACATCATGTCACTCTCACGTGCGTTAGAAGCGAGAGTGAAGATATAGAAAAAGTTTCTTCTATGGTAAAATTAAAGCCTCTGGTAACCATATTATTACAAAAAGGATTTCAAATGAAAAATCTACTATTGATTGCAGCATTTGCGCTGCTTGTGGCATGTTCTACACCTCAAACAGTTGAAAACAAAACATCCACTCAAATATTTATGCAGTAAGATGCAAATAAGGTTATTATCCTAAGTTACCCAAAAGTACTTCATGTGGTATCTAAAAAGCAGATACGTGAACATGTTACCCAGCCTATGGGAGAGTCTAAAATTCTCAAAATAACCATAGAGCATAATTTTCCTACTAAACCCTATAATAATGGTCTATTTGCCAAAGTTGATACACGCACCTATATCTCTATTGCCTATCCAAAGGATATGAGCAAAAATAGTTTTATTGCAAATATCAAAGCACATATAGGTCCTAATGCACACACAAAAGCTACACCATATTCTCTATTGGTAGACTTTCCCTCTTGGCTTATTGCATTAAAAGAAAATGGCTCTGAGTGGAAATTTGTAGATAAAGAGTATATAGCATATCGTCCAAAAGATAAAGTTACCAGTCAAAGGAGTATCTCAGATGCATAGCTGTGGAGTGGAGTAGTTGAGAATTAAGTAATGGTGGAGTAATACTTTTGATTTATAATGATTAACCTCAATATCGTAAAATTAAAAACATTACATTATTGCGTAGTTTAAATCTATTATATTAAATCTTAAAAGGATATTTTAATGTATATGAAAAAGTATATACCCATCTCTCTCTATCTTTTTGCTCTTTTCCCTCTTCTGCTTTTAGCCAAAGTGCCTACGCAGAAGATTGTTTTGATCTCTTCGCTTGACTCCATTATCTTTCCTATAATTGTGTCCAAAGAGGTGGATACTTCTAGGCCACCAAAACCTCATTTTACCGTCTCTCCTCCTACGGTAACTTCTAAAAATAGTGTTAGTGTAGAGATTGTTGGTGAAGCAAATACGCAAATAATTGTAAACAGTAGGGTTGTTGGTACTATAGGACGTACTGGAAAGGTAATGATAAATCTAGATACATCTGGTTCAAGTAGTATGAAGTACTTTACTATAGTTTTAAAAGATAGTGCAGGTAACACAAGTGAATCTTTGGTTGTCTCTATTGAGAAAAAACCTACTAGCCCAGATGAATTTAGCCAAACCACCTATAAAGGACTCAACTTCTACTACGAGAAGATGGCATCTACTGAGTATCAACTACCACAGATGAGTGATGAGGACTTCAATGCACTAAGTGCTACGCAGAAGCTCCAAGTAGCCCATACACTACTAAGTACCTTTTTCTTTGGCTACTCTCTAGAAACGCTTCAGGCGAAGATAGATGCTGGCAATTTTATCTCTACGCTGCAAAGTGCTCTTGATGAGGAGATGACAGACAAGGGGCAACTAGAGGAGAGTATCCTAGACTCTGCTCAAGCTACTACTATACTGACCCGTTTTTATATGATGCAGCATCTAGATAGATATTTTGTAAACAACTGGATCGCCTATATTTTGACACAGACAATCATGTTTTCTCCAGCCAATGAGATACTATCAACACATACACCAGATATTAGTAATACCTACAACCGTATTGTTAATATGCTTGCAGTCAATAGTGGCATGCGATACATGACCTATGTACATATGATGAATCAAGAGAACTGGAGACGCTTCAGAAGTCCAGAGGATAATGGTAGAGAGATGCTTGAGATTTATACTTTAGATAACAATGACTCTCATGTGCCTATCGCTGCAAAAGCCCTGCAAAACTGGAAACTCAATCAAGATAGTGATACACTAGAGGTGAGTCTCAATGAAAACAGGGAGCCACTCTCACTCTTTGGGAAGATCATCTATAATGGTGATGATTTCTACAGAGAGCTTGTCAAGTCAGAAGGGTTTACCTATGGGGTGACGCTTCGTCTTGTAGAGTTCTTCTTCCCTGAAAAATCGCAGATCAAAAAGGAGAGGATTACATCCTCTATCGTGCAGAGCAAACCAGAATCATGGAGAGATATTCTCTATCAAATTGTATTTTCTAAAGAGTATCTTCTGCATAATAGCCGTGCCAAGAGTGCAGAGGAGAGATTTTTTTCTCTCTCAAAGATTATGGAGTACAAGCACAATATTAAGAGCTTTGGAAATCTCAAGAAAAACCTAGAGAAAATGAATCAGGCAACCATGGAGTATAAGCTTGGAAAGCTCGAACGCGTACCACTAGATACACTTTCTTTTGCCTACTATCACAAGTATATCAGAGAGGGCGTACTACTTAAAATATCTGACACCACCAAGACAGATAGCTATAAATCTAGATACAGGGAGGGATGGAGTGAGTCATTTATCGCAGATACGCACTTTAGTCTCGATGAGAGTGATCTCGATGCAAGCCTAAGCTCTATTGTAAACTATCTCTTTCGTACGCTCATCTCACGAGACGCTTCACAAGAGGAGTTACAGCTATTCAAAGAGCATATGTTCTTTGAAAAAAATGGAAATAAGCTCTTTGTGGAGACATTTAACATCTTCTCCCACCCTAGACAAGTAGAGAGAGAATCGGCACTTAGAAAGATACATAAGAAAAATATCGCCATTATTGTTCTGGACTATCTATCCAGACTAGAGGCACTCTATTATCAAAGTGAGGTAAAATAAGATGAATAGAAGAGACTTTATAAAACTAACCCTAGCATCTGGAGCTGTTGCTCTGATGCCTACATATACCTACGCTTCAACTTTGGATCTAGAGAAGATCAGCTTTAGCGCCAATGAAAACAATGCACAGACAATTCTCATTTTTTTGGCTGGTGGTCCGAGTCAACTAGGGGGTAATTTGACCAACTTAGAGGAGATCAAAAAGAGATCTACCAACAACTATGGCTATTTTAAAAATATTACTCTGACAAAGAATGCTTGCTGGAAACAAGCAGGTGGTGATGCCATGGAGACACTGATGGAGAATGGAGACATGACGCTCTTTAGGTCTTGCTACTCCAAGAAGAGAGAGAAGACGCACAATAAAGCACACGGTATGTGCTCAAAGCAAAACCAAAGAGGCTCACAAGATCCTCAAAGTGGAGGAATCATCAACAATCTGGCAAAAATCCTTCATGCAAATGATGTCATCAAGAGTGATGCAGTCATGCCATTTGTAACCATGAGTGGAGAGAATCAATTCTACCATGATAAGGATCGTACGCTTGTAACAGACCTTAGGCCCATTGGGATCAGCAGTTCATTCTCAAACCCCTACAAAAGAGAGAGAATATACAGAGGATCCTACTATAAATATGGGGAGAAAAAGTACAACAAAGAGCACAATATCACACAACCACCAGCATTAAACCAGCATATGAATATACTTGCAGAAAAGACAAACAGACCGGGCAAGATCAGAGAGGTATTTACCAAAAGAGGTGAGCTTGATGACTTTATTAACAAGATAAAAAAGTCAAAAACCCCTGATTTGGGTGATAATGCCTATCAAAAGAATAACTTTGCCAACACGCTTCAGGCTGCAGTGAAGATACTCGTGAGTAATGCCGATACCAGAGTGATTACAGTGGGTACAGGTGGTCTAGGTGGTTGGGATCAGCACAATAATGCCCTACACTATGTGGACAGAATGAATAATCTGTTTAATGCGCTCAAGTCTGCTATGGCACACATTAAAGCAGAAGGCAAAGAGCAGACGATCAACATCATGGTCTTTGGAGAGTTTGGAAGAAATGTCAATCTCAACCGTGCAAATGGATGGGATCACGGTAACTTGCAAAACTTCTATCTGCTTGGAGGCAAAGGCTACTTTAACCACAAAGGTATTGTTGGAGAGACTGTTGTGGAGGGAAAAAAAGGCAGAATATACCACAGACCCAAAGAGGGAACTTATTGGTTTGAACCCTTCAGTATCGCTGCTACATTCTACAAAATTTACGGCATAGAGAACCCCGAGGAGCTCACAGGTGGGCATGGAGTGATAGAGTCGATTTTTAGTTAAAATAGCTAATACTTAAGTAATATAAATTCTTTACACTTTCAGTGTTGCTATATCTATTAGATACCCATTAAAAATTTGAGTATCTGATTGGTGTGGTAACATCTAACTTCTTAAGGATAATCATGAAATATCTTATATTAAGACTCTCCGTAGTTGCATTGATGATGCTATTGGGCGCAGGTAGTTCTCTTCAGGCTCAAGCTGACATGACAGAACAAAATCAAGCTTCACATAGACCATTTTATATGGTTATG
>CAZXGY010000042.1:5362-8165 GCA_964640455.1 uncultured Sulfurovum sp. | reverse complement strand
ACTCTTACAGATGGAGATACTGGACTTCCTCCATATTTACTTACTTTAGCTTTAGCAGTAGGATAATTATACTGCTTAGTAAATATATCTTCCACACTACCAAGCACCAACGTCTCCACACTTCCCGTATCTTCTACTTTTGTATTAACATTTACTATATTAATTACACATACTTTTTCACTTCCTTTTAAGGCACATAGCTTGAAGCTATAAGACTCTCCAGCTTCGAGCCCAACTATAGTTGCACTCGTTGAATTTTTGTACATAGTTAATGTATCAGTTACATAACCAGATTGGGTAATCTCATAGCTGTCTTCGTTATTACTATCGTCCCATACGAGCACAACAGAGTCTTGACTAACAGAATTAGCATATACTTTAAAGTTTTTAGGTGCTTCTAAAGCAGATCCATCATCTGTACGTGGATCTGTCCCCGCATTAATTTCATCTATATTACTTATACCATCGCCATCTGCATCATATTCTGCATCATTTGGATTAAGTGGATCAAGTCCATATTTGAGTTCATCTACATCAGAGATGCCATCATTATCATCATCAGGGTCACTACTATCAGGGATGCCATCACCATCACTGTCAATCACTTCTGTACTTTTAGCAGCTACTAGCACAGTAAATGTTCTAGTAGCAGTAGCAGCATCTTTTTTCAGTGTAGCAGTGAGTATAACACTAACATCACTGTTTTGTTGTGTGACCTGACCTGTATTAGAAATCACATTAGGTTTATTACTACTCCATGTTATAGAGACACCTAGAATACTTGTATTTAAATAAATGTCATCTAAGGCTCTTACTGGGACAGTCAATTGACTTTTGGCTGTTTCAATCACATCTGCATCATTAAGTGTACCATCTACTACTATCGTACCACTTGTTACACCTGCATAAATATCATCTGACCTAATAGTCATATAGTCATGTACGATAGCATCTGTATTAGCAGTCGTACAAGTAATAGTGACTACTTTTGTACCCAAGCCACTAGGTGTACCACATGAGCCATTTTCTAACGTTATTGTTGTCCCGTGTGGTATCTCTTTCTCAGCATCTAGTGTAAAAAGTATCGATTTATTGCTTGGCACATGTATAGGTGTTACATGAAGTCCTAACGAGAGTCTGGCATCTTCTCCCACAAGTACCACATATTTACTTGGTGAGGCATACGTT
Organism: uncultured Sulfurovum sp.; assembly: GCA_964640455.1. Taxonomy (GTDB): domain Bacteria; phylum Campylobacterota; class Campylobacteria; order Campylobacterales; family Sulfurovaceae; genus Sulfurovum. The sequence goes on along the minus strand of CAZXGY010000042.1, from coordinate 6,977 downwards.
AAATCTACATTAACAGTAGTATCAAAATTGTTTTTAACACTATTTTGATTGGTTTTTACAGAGAGTCCATTTATCTCCTGTGTACTATCAACTAGATAAAAGAACTCTCCATTCTCATTAAGGGTAACATTCTCTTGCCCTATTCTTATAGAAGTTACTTTAGTACCCTCTTTTGCATTATATACTTTACCTCTAACTGTAAATCTAGGTATGTATCTAACGCTGTAGTTTTCAGGATTCCCCAGCTTCACTTTATGGCTATAGAGTTCTACTTCTATATCTACATATTTACCATAAAGTAATGGGTAATCGTCCAATACGAATCTAGCTTTTTTCTCTTCAGGGGTACCATTATAAAGAGGGTATCTTTTACCATTATTATCTATCATAGTAATAACTACTTGATCTATGCCTAGTTCTATATGAGATTTTTCAACATGCACATTACTCAAGTCTAAAGTCATTAACTTTCCGCTGGTAATTGTGTTAGCCACTATAGATGACTGAGTAAACTCCACATCACTTAAATCTGCATCTATACTATTGACATTATCAGCACTTCCATCATAGTCAAACTGAGAGCTATCTACAGTCACTACATAGCTATCTACATACCCTAAGTTATCTCCACCATAAACGGTAATACTATAATCTCCATCAGGCTCTACACTCATAGGGTAGAACCTCACTGTTGCGTAGTTGGCACTACTACTTACTTCTTTAAAGTATCCATTGTTGGTACTCCACCAGTAGTATGGTTTGGCTCCATTGGCTGTGTCTAGTGTACTTGTATTTACCGTAAGTGTCACATAGTTTTCATTACTGTTATAACTGCTAGATACACCACTTATCTCTATAGGGTCAGCATTTGGTTTGTATGTTGTGGGTGAGTACTCATATCCTATAGTTTTACTATATAAACTAGCAAGATCCAAACTCTCTGGAGATTCATAGCTACTGCTACTGCATGGCATATTTGTATCAAACTTTGTTTTGATTCGTCTTAGTATCTTTAGAGCATCTTTCACTAGCAGATATTCTTTTGGTTTCAGGTAGCCATTGTCATTTCCAAATAACAATTCATTAGCTACTGCTGTCTTGAAATATTTTACAAAGTATGGGTTTATCTTGTTAGCATCATTAAAACTAGACAAATTATTTGATGTTACTTCTGATATATCGAAGGCATTCATAGTCATTTTTATAAACTCTTCACGGCTTACTTTTCTCATAGGTTTAAAGAGTGTATCTTTTAGTATCACTGTTTGTCCAAAGTTGCTTTTGTAGTATGCTAACCTAGTAAGCGATGGCAGATACTCAGCATCAAAAGAGACATCTACAAAAGGATTTACATATTCATCTAAATCAAGGTTGCCCATACTAGGTTTACCCAAGTTACGCATCTTATCTACCAACACCACTGCATCAGAACGAGATAGCTCGTCCTCTAGGTTACTTGCTAATTGCATTTTGTTTATAAGGTTGTCTTTTTCTAGGTAAAATATGATGTCGTTTAGGTTTGTCTCCGCTGTCACTTTGGTAAAATTATACTTCTGAACTACAGCACCAAATGTTCCACTTGGATTATTACTTGCATCTGAGTCTGTAGCAAAAA
>CAZXGY010000042.1:0-5262 GCA_964640455.1 uncultured Sulfurovum sp. | reverse complement strand
TAATTTGGTTTGAGCTTGGTTTATTTGTTATGCTACTTGTTTCTCTTGGCACTTGGGCAGATATTTTGGTAAAATTATACTTCTGAACCACAGCACCAAATGTTCCACTTGGATTATTACTTGCATCTGAGTCTGTAGCAAAAAGATATAATACATATTCACCATCATCTAAGCTTGAAATATTGTTTATTGTAAAAGTGTGATTTTCTACAATATCACCACTTTCATTATTAGCTTGATAATATCCTGTTATATCATTATCTGAATTCTTTTTATATAATCTTGTTGAAAATTTCCTAATACCAAGTTGACTCTCTCCTCGTATAGTAATATTAAAACTATCGCCACTAATTTGGTTTGAGCTTGGTTTATTTGTTATGCTACTTGTTTCTCTTGGCACTTGAGGAGCAACATAGGTAGAACTATTTTGTGCTGATGTAGTACAGCCACTATCATTACAAGCTTGCCCTGTATAATAATACTTAACTCCTCCAGTTAATCCTTTGTCTTCATAATAACGATTAGGTCCAGAGTAAATCCTACTACCTAATGAACCATTTGTAGAACGATAGTATTCATATCTGGTTTGCCCTGATGCCCTTTGACAATTTATTTTAAATCCACCTGTAATAGAAGTAATATTTACACCACCAGATAGAGTTGGTTTTGGAATTTTTGTAACTTTTATAGGGCTGTTTATATAAAATGTATATTCTTTTCCATTACCTGTCTCGCTCCAAAAAACCACATAAAATTTACCCTCAATAGGGCTGAACGATATAGTTGGTGCTGTCTCTCCATTGATATCTCCAGATATTGCAACCTTATTGGAATAGTTAGTATTAAATCTGGAAACATAAAAAAGACTCTTTTGTTCAAATGCTTTTCCGCTCTCTCGACGTAACGATACCCTTACTTGTCCATCTCTCATTTCTGCGTATGCATAATTTAATTTTTGACCATTTAAAGGTATTCTATTTCCATTATCAATTCTATATTCATCACTATATAATTTTTCACTATTAACTTCATATACATCTGCATACCCACTCACCGTCAACATCAAAAATAAAAATATTTCTATTAGTTTATTTGTTTTCATTTTACTTCTCCTCCTTTAGAGCTTTGTAGTACCACAGAGTTTTATCATATTTTCGTAATAAATCAACAGCTTGATACCCTCTAAGGCACTGATTTAAATTATTCATATTATTTTTGTCTAAACCTATTGTTGAACCCTGCATTTGTGTATATTGACGTTTTATATAAGCTTCTAAACCTAATTGATTAAAAGATTTATACCATGCTTTTTTATAAATATCTTTGAGTAAAAGTTTCCCCATGGGTTTAATGAAAAAATCTTCATATTTTTCACTATAACCAATACTTTTAAATAATTCACTAGAGTACATATCTATTAAATACAATGCTTCCTTAATAGTAATTACCTTATCCGAATTTTCATAATTCCCAGTAAGATACATATATGTACTTTCATCTCCATACATAGAAAAGTCTTTGCCTATTAAATAGATTAACCCATCTGAAAACTTACGTGCAACTACACATTTATCAATTCTATCATCTGCATCATAATTAAAACTAACCATATATTTTATGCCCGATAAATCATGTACTTTTGTTTTGTATGATTTGTTTTTAGCGTGATTGTCATCATATCTTTTCTGAGAAGCTTGCTTCCTGGCTGCCTCCAGAAGTTTACCCTTTTCATAAAACAAAATTCTAGCTTTGTGCGTAAAATCCATTGCATAATAACTTCTCATATTAGCTATTAAATCATATTTCTCATTCTCTATTATTTTTTCTAACATTTTACCCATATCATTATATACATCCCAACCACTACCTGCCGACAAAAAACCTATATATATATTTCTTACTCCATTAATATCAAAAGTAATATCGCCTTGTTCTACAATACCTAACATTTCCTTTACTAAGTTATTTTGAACTTTACTATAAGTAATACGCAGGGCATGTTGAATAATGAATAATTTTTCATACTGATCTAATTCAGAAAAAGTATTTTTGCCAAATTTATCTTTAAAATAATCTGTATCACTTGTCAAATTAGCATACTCATTTGTAAAAACTTTCTTTTTACCATGTACAGAAAAAATATTCAAATCATTGTTAGAAAAAATGTCTGAAAAAGTTAAGCTTTTTTTATTGTTATCAAATAAAAATTTATTAATTTTTGAAATATCTTTCTGCGCATCATCATTCAATAAATTATAAGTAGAAAATAATGCATTAAAATATACAGCAGCCGCTTTATCTCTGTCTGCCTGTACTATAGTGGATGAAATTTGAAAAATACCTAAACCAAGATTAAATTTTTGTAAAGCGGCACCCGAAAAAGATTTTACAAAACCATTTTTTGCCCATGGGAGCTTATATAAACTAGCCAAACCAATGGCTCCATCAAATACACCATAAGCACTAAGCACAGCTTTCCCTCCACTTACCATATCCTTTACATTTTGTATATCTTTCGTAAACCCATATGCTGAAAATAAAAAACCTGCTGTACTTAAACCTTTCCCAAAAGTTCCAAGATCTTTTTTAAATTTATTAAACTTTTTAATTGTCATACTCTTATTAATAATTTCATTTTCTATAAGCTTAAAACTTTCATCATTTCCACTTATTACACTCAAAATACTTCGCATGCTTTTTTCGCTAGGTGCTTCATACATAGATTTATAAAACATTTCATAAAAATCACTACTAAATGTCTTTGTTGGAATAGCCAGAGAATTAGAAATATTAGACATTGAGCTAATCTTAATGCTTGATTCTAAAACGTTTATTGTAAAATTACTAGCTGCTGCATCTAATACTGTAATTTTTTTTATAAGTAAGCCAGCCTCACTTATTCTTCCATCTACACTATTATTTTCTATGTATTTTTCTAATTCATTTGCACTAGTAGATAAATTGCAAATAAATATCACTAACATACCTATTATTATTTTTCTCATTCCACTTCTCTCCTTTACTTTATCTTACTTTTATACATAACCAAAACATCCAAAAACCTATCTAAAAAGTTAATGACAAATGCATTGGTAATATCTTGGCTATCGTTTTGTAAATACTTTTTTGGTGTCCCTCGCATTAGATGTAGCAAAAAGATATGACCATAGATTTTATTCATCTCTTTACTTGCATACTTTGCCCGTTTTGCATCATATACTAAATAGAGTTTACTTTTTTTACGCAAATTTGAAAAAAATGCAGGACCACCAAATACCTTTTTATACATAGCTTCTGCAATCAACATATACTCCTTGTAACTAATATTTCCTTGTATAGAGGCTTTGACTCTTTTTTCAATATCTGTATCTTTTAAACCTAAACTTATTAAAAACTTATCATAAGTAAAGTAATCATCCCAACTATCATCACTACCCTGAATATTAATTTTCTTTATTGTTGCATATATATTTCTCATATGTGCCAAAACAGGAATCAAATTTGCTTTTTCCCCATAGTAGCTAATATAATATGTGTTAAGTCTATACTTACTATTATTAATTTTTTTTAATTTTTTGCTATAAAAAGTATTTACTGCATCTAGCTTATTGTAATCATCTATATACTTAGCATCTTTCATTTTTTCAAGCATCATAGAGATAGGATGTCCTGTTTCTATAGGAAGCCAAATATTTTTACCCATATTTGCATAATCTAAATGTAATCTACCAGGAATTAGCAACACACCCTGTTTTAAAAAATTCCATTTCCCCTTGTTTGTTGTTGTTCCCAAAGGTAAAGATGCACTATAATATATATTATCAGTTGATTCTAATAAAAAAGATATAAGAGATACAGGATCATCCTGACTCATAATGTTTGTAATTTTATAACTATTAGGAAAGCCAAAACGAGTGACTTTCCCATCTTTGTCTTTAGATACTATAGTCAATGCTTGTCTATTAAGTAAAGGCTCGACAGAATCACGAGTAAATGGAATAGGTGATGGATTAAATGTAATAGATTTTATACCACTATATAACCCTGCATATGCCGCCAAACCCCCACCCAAAGAATGACCTACTATGGCATCTATAATCACAACATGATTTTTTCCATTTTCTTCAACTACTCTATTGTCTATAAAATTCAGAGCTGATTTACTTTGACTATCAGGAATAAGGTTAGATATAAGACGTAAATCAGTTGCTACATCTAATATGCTTCCCCCAAATTTTTGAAAGCTGTTTGCTTCTGTAGGATTTGCTTTCGTCCCTCCAATAGCAACAATATATTTATTTGTATTTAAGTTCTTGTATATACCTGCTTGAAATCCATTTTTCTCACTTGTATACCGTATTAGTTTCCACAATTGACCAAAAAAACTTTCTGTTTGTCCTACTGTTGAATCACCTTCATCATAAATTCTATTTGCAAGATATGCATATTCAATATATTTCTGAGAATTTTGAACCATGTCAGTGCTATATGGTTGAGGAGTCTTTTCTGCGTTAAGCATTAATATATTTAAACACAATACGAGTACAATACGAATAACTTTTTCCACTTTTAATTTCCCCTCATAACAATTCTTAATTTTATTCTACCCAACAACCGAAATAAACCGTGATAAATCCTCTCAAATTAACAAGAAAATCTAAACCCTTCTGCATATACACTCTGTATACACCCAGGTGGTAACTTTTTTCGTAGTAGTTTAATTTGTTGTTTTACAGAATCTACTGATACCTCTGTATCAAACTCATCTTCCCATAGCTTTGCCATGATGTCAGTGTATAGGACTACAGTTTGGTTGGCAACGATGAGCATATACAGTAGCATACTCTCTTTGTGTGTCAGTGTAACTTTAGTACCATCACAAAAGAGCTGTTGTTTTTCCATGCTGTAGCTGTAGCCATCTTCTAGATTAATGATATTTTCATTTTTTTTGTTTAGTCTTTGACTTAGCGTATCTAGTGTCTCTCTAAATATTTTAGGCTCTATAGGTTTTATGAGGTACTCACACAAATTCAGCTTAACTGCACGTAGCATCTTGGGAGTATCACTAAAGGCAGTGAGCATCACAATAGATACATCCTCATCTTTACTACGTACCTCTTCTGCTACTGCTAGACCATTGACATGAGGTATATCTATATCTAGTATCAGTACATCTGGTGTATGCCTATGATAGAGATCTAACGCCTCTTTACCATCTGATGCCACATAGACATCCTGAAAATACCGCTCAAAATAGCCTGA
>CAZXGY010000041.1:0-8214 GCA_964640455.1 uncultured Sulfurovum sp. | reverse complement strand
AACACATTTAGATGCACTTCTTAAACGTCGTTTAGATAAAGGTTTCATACTCTGTTCTTATGAAGAGTTAGGTATATTTTTAGATGGATTAGTCACCTTTAAACGGGGTCCTAGCCCTAAAAAATCTACTGATGATGCAGTAGTAGAACTTACCAATAACCTCATACTCAAAAAACTTCGTATAGCACTAGAGCTCAAAGAAGCTGAGACTGAAATTATCTTTGGTTTGGCAGACATTGAACTTACGAAACAACAACTTGCTTCACTCTTTAGAAAAGAGAATCATAAAAACTTTAAACCTTGTTCCGATGAATTACTTATGGGATTTGTAGAAGGACTTGATGAGTTTTACTATGTGGGTGGAGACATGGAAGAGTAGATGAAACACACCGACTTTTTAAACTCTCTTAAAAACTTAAAAAGTCATCTTCTTAAAAATAAAAAAACAACTTCTACACCGTTGGCTTCCTCATATAATCACAGAGAAAAAAGTTTCTGTACCTGTACCGATGCACAAGGTGAACACAAACACCTCTACAATACTGAAAAAGAATTAACCTACTTACTTAGTAAAAAAGATATACAACTTCATGCTTACCCTTGTCCTTACGAAAAAGGCTGGCATTTGAGTAAAATATAAAATAAATATCCATGTGCTAGAGGATTAAACCTCCAAGACCAACTTCACAGGGCAGTGATCACTACCCATAACTTGGTCTAAAATATCTGCATCGACTATCTTATCTTTTAAATCATCAGAGACATAAAAGTAATCTATACGCCAACCTACATTGTTACCTCTAGCCCCTGCTCTATAGCTCCACCAAGAATAACGATCCTCTACATTACCATGTACATGTCTAAAGGTATCTATGAAACCTGAAGCCAAGAGCTTGTCTTGCCACTCTCTTTCCATAGGTAAGAACCCTGAAGTCTTTTCATTTGCCTTTGGACGTGCAAGGTCTATGGGGTGATGTGCAGTGTTTACGTCTCCACATACTACGATAGACTTGCCTTGTTTACGTAAGTCTTGTATATGGTCTAAGAAACGTGTATAAAAGCTCATCTTGTACTCTAAACGCTCATCGTTACGTTGTCCGTTAGGGAAGTAGACATTGAAGTATGCGATGTTATCAAAGTGATACTCGTTGATACGTCCTTCATCTAAGATGTCTACGCTTTCACAACAGCTAGCTTCACCTTTTACATCTGTATAGAGTGCTACACCTGACTGCCCTTTGTTGACTGATGAATTGATACTTTGAAACTTATAGTTTCTCTCAAAGATACCTTCAGGTATTTGGTCTGCCTCTGCTTTGATTTCTTGGAGTCCTAAGAAATCTACATTTTCATCATCTATCCATTTGAGTGCGTCTTTTTTGTCTACTGCACGTATGCCATTTACATTCCATGATATAAAAGTAAGTTTTGCCATTGTCTTGCCTTAATATTTTTATGCAATAATAGCAAAATCTAATCTATTAAGGCTAAAAAATGGCACAAGAAGATAAACAACGTTGGGATAAGAAACATTCAAAAAATATGATGCCTCAAGAGCCCATAAAACTCATAAAAAAGTATGCCCCTTTAGCAACAGGTAAAAATACTTTAGATATAGCCTGTGGGAATGGTAGACATAGTAGATATTTAGTATCACTTGGATTTAAGGTAGATGCTTTAGATATATCATCTGTAGCCATAGAACAGCTGCAAGGCATAGAGAACATAAATGCCAAAGAGGTAGACTTCGATACCTACACATTAGATAAGCAGAAATATGATCTCATTACGGTTACGTATTTTTTAGAACGTAGACTCTTTCCTCAAATGATAGAAGCACTAAAACCAAATGGTATGTTAATTATGGAAACATTTATACATCATGAGAAAAATGAACGTACACCATCCAATCCTACCTTTAGACTGAATGAGGGTGAACTGAAAGATTATTTTTCAGAAAAATTGGAAATTATGTATTTAGAAGAGTGGTGGGACAAAGACTATCAAGGGTACAAAACAATGAAAGCCTCAATGGTAGCTAGAAAAAACTAACTTATTGTTGAGATTTTTCTAACTCCTCTTTATACATAGCATTTAAATCTTCATAGCCACACATATTTATAGCACAATATTTATCAATGACTTTTTTCAATAATTTTTTATCGTTTACTTGTATTAACTCTTTAAACGCACTGACGTTGTCTTTTGTTATCATTTTAAGTGTCTCTTCATCATAGATTTCGAGTTTTGCATACTGCTTTTGAGCATATTTTTTACTATATTTAATGACAGACTCTTCTGCTGATTTAGATGCTTTATATTTTAATGGATCAACAAAAAGAAAAGCCCTGCAAGAGTCACTACTCTCTATAGTTTGCTTTTTCCTTTTTTTCTTTAGAACATCTAACTTTATGGTATATCCTACATGGGGCATCACTTTAGACGATACATGATATTTATCTATATCAAAATGATATTCTTGTTGTTTATTTGGCTCAGTACTATTCGCATCTAGTCCAAGTTTTTTGATAATCTCATCTCTTCCCTCTTTTATCATATAAGGGTTAATAAAGGCTATGACCGTAGCTATGGCAGTAGAAACCATATCTGGAGTCATCGTTTTATTGCTATCTATTTTTGGAGAGTATCTTACATTTTTAACACTTTTTCTATCTGCAATAATAGTAAGTATATTATTCTCTAACGTAGTTGTAAGCACGTATGTATTCTTTACAACCTCAGAATGTGAATCACTAAACTCTTTTTTGAAACCTGTATATTCTAATGCTTTATTGAACTTATCTTGATAAGACATAGCATGGTGTATCGCACTCTTTTGGAATTTTTTAGAAAATTTTGCATCTGCTATAATGACTGTAAATATCAGTAAAAAAAGTATCTTCATTGTATTTTTCATCATCACTCCTAGTATCGTTTTATTATATTATATATTGTACCTATTACTTGTTTGTAAACACTAGTTAGTGATAGATACCACCGTACCTTTACGTACATTTTTAAAAATGGTTTTTGACACTTTGTAAGGCAATCTGATACAACCATTAGACCCAGCATAACGCTTCACATATTTACTAGCATGAAGTCCTATGCCTCCACTTGTTAGTCTCATCCAGTTTTTAAGTGATGCACCCACATATTTACCTGACTTGCCTTTATACTTACGTCTATCACCATGATATACTTTCTTTTTACCTCTATAGATATCTCCAAAAATAGTTGAACGTTTATCAGCTATCTTCTCTCTGATTTTAAATGTTCCTTTGGGTGTACTTTGATTTCTTATAATCCCAGTATTTGGCTCTAGTTTTCTCTTCGCACCTGTAGTACACGGAGAACAAAGTGCTACTTTACCATCAACATAGAGTCTTACACGCTGTTGTGAAATATCAATCTTTAGTTTAGTGTTTTTACCATTAGCAGAGGCAAGAAGCTTTTTATCTTGGTAAATAGCAAAACTTTTTTTAAGATTTACATGTTTTTTAAACTCTTTGTAGCTTGTATATTTTTGATGTTTCATAAGAGAAACTTGTTTTACTTTTTTGTCTTTAGGGAATTTGATTTTTCTTGAGATTTTATCGAGTTTTGTTTTTGTCTCTTTTCCTACCCAACCATCCGTATGAGAGAGTTTATACTTTTCTTGAAACGCTACCACTGCCTCTTTTGTTTTATCACCCCATTTACCATCTTCCTTAAGGCTTATATTTAGTTTTTTATCTCTATTGAGGGCTATTTGTAGGTTTCTTACTGTATTGAAGTCATTAAGGCATTGTACTGTTCTTGTACCATCACAGATATCATCATGCGACGTGAAGTAACTCTTTGCGTTGAGGATAGAAAAAAGCATGAGTGTCGTAAATAGTAGTTTGGTGATGTGCATATTATTAGCCTTAAAATTTGAATGACAAATATTTTAGCAGATTAATATTAATTAATGATAAAAGTTTGCTTAGGTAAATCTTAAAGGAAATAGGAAGAAAATAGTCCTATTAGTCCACCAAAGACGCCACCCCAAACGACTAGCCAACCTAAATGTTCTTTAATAAGCTCCTGCACCAACTCTTTTACCATACGAGGGCTAAGCTCATCTAAACGCTTGGTAATAAGTGCTTCAACAGAGTCTATCATATCATCTGAGAGTGCAGAATTTTGTATGTGGTGGTCTAACTGTGCTTTAAAAGTATCAGAAGAGACTATAGATGCTACTGCTGACTTTAATTTACGTGCAAAAGGATCACGTAATCCTTCTAAAGCTTCTTCTCCACCAAACATACTTATGGCTCCACCAAATTTTGACTCCATCACCGTCTTAGAGAGTGCATCAAAAGCAGGAGAAAAATCTGCACCCTCTACCAATGGTGCTAAGTTTATCTTCTGCTCTTCTTTGGCAAAAAAGTCTCCCAATTGCTCTTTGGTGAAAAACTGTTTCATTATCATTACACGTATAGATTCTTTAAAGGTCTCAAAGTTCTTCTCTATCACCCCAGAACCATAAAGCAATGGTACACGTTCAAAAAGCATATGAATAGCAAGTTGATTGGTAATGGCACCAGAGAGTGCAAAAAGTCCTGTAAAGAGCAATGGGTCATGATACATTTCGGGAACGATAAATGATAGTCCTATCAGTAAGATAGACAGTACATCAGTAATCAACGATTTAGACATTTATCAATAATCCTTTTAACGCATCTACTGTACATACAGCATCTATATGATCTGTAAATCCCCACTCTACCATGATGTAATCCATTTTAGCCTCTTTTGCTGCCATTTCATCTCGTGGACCATCACCTATGAAGATGGCATCATTTTCTGTAAAGTCTAACTCATCTAAAAGTTTGTAAAGCATATCGGGGTGAGGTTTACCTTGAAGTACATCATCGTAACAAGCTATACCGTCAAATAAATTATATACATCTAAATGCGTAAGTGACTCTATAGTAGAACCTCTGTAAGCATTGGTAGCAACAGCTAGACTTTTACCCTCTTCCTTAAGTGCGATGAGTAATTCTTTAATACCCTTATAAAGTACCAGTTCAGTCTCATGGTTTTTCGTGTAGTACTCTGAAAACCATTTTTCGTGGTCTGCATCAAAAGCTTTAGCATGATAAAAAGTTTGAGCGGGGTTAATAGTATGGTCATTTACTAAACGTAAAATATGCTCTTCATCCATAGGCTCAAAGCCTAGGTTTTTACGCACATAATTAATGGCATTTGCTATGGTAATGGAGCTGTTTACCAGTGTACCATCCATATCAAAGATGATAAGTTGTTTCTTTTGCATCTATTTTTGCTTCTTACTCTTAGACTCTGGACGGTTAAACCTAATATAAATAGAGAGACTCACAAGTAATAACGATACACCTGTAATGAGATAGACAGCATATTCTAGTTTTTCAGGATCAGTGAGTGCAAACTTAAAGACCAACATTAATGATTCTATGGACAGAGCGATAATGATAGAACCAAGGAAACGTATCATCGTTTGGTGTCCATCTCCTGCACCATGTTTTTTCTCTTTTCCTAAAACTTCTTCTTCAAAAATGGCTTTAACAAGATCAAAAATAGCAAGAGAGAGTGTTAAGAGAATAGTTGCTTTAAACATCTCATTAATATCTATCGCAGTAAGGTCAAGACCAAAATGCAAGAATGCTGTAACACCTTTGACAAACAGTAAAAGAGAAACCATAGCAAGTGCTATAGAAAAAGAGGTATATGCTACTTTACTTATGGTTCCCGCATATGAATCTATAGACGAAGGATGAACCATACGTAAGATGTTAGACAAAGAGATATCTACACAGATAATACAAAGTAAATTATCATTTTCATCATAAATAGGAAATGAAGAGGTTACAACCATCGTATTGCTTATAAGTGAAGGATAAGGGTCAGTCAGAGTACAACGATGTTCTTTGATTGTTTTATAGAAGTAGGCACGATCAGATCTGTCTTCATCTTTACCTATGCCTTGTAGTTTTTTATTTTTAGAAACATTATTTGATATTTGCATACCATTTGCATCTAAGGCATAAATAGCTTCTGCTTTAGAGATATTGTCATTAAGTACTTCTAAGTTTGTAAGGACCGCATGTATATCACCACTTTGAATTTGGTGAGATATATTACGTCCCATAATATAACAGAGGTATGCTCTTGCTTTTACACGTATCTCAGCGTACTCTTTTATCTCTTTTATTTGCATATCTTACTCCTTAAAGTACAGTGCCTAGTACATCAGTAAATGATGTTTTCTGATTAATCGCAACTTCAGGTACGATACTGCCTTTTTGGGAGAATGTCAAGATAGTTGAACCCATCTCAAACCAACCAAAAAGCTCACCTCGTTCCAATACTAGATTATCGTAACTATAATGCTTTGGTTCTCTTATATCTGAATTAGTACGTATGTTTTCTTCAAAAGTGACTACCATTTTACCTACATTTAACGCACCTACAAGTACAAGTACTTGCGTTCTGCCCTCTTCATCTTCACACTCTATAATCACACGTTCATTTTCTATAAAAAGATCTGTCATATTACGTAAAAGTGGGAAGTTTACAGGGTAAAGCTTACCAGGAATATGTGTAAGACTTAAAATTTTTAATGTCATCGGCATATGGTAACGGTGATAATCTTTAGGAGAGAGATAAAAGTTAATAAACTCTCCACCCTCTACCTTAGCAGCAACACCACTATGGTAAGGACCAAAAAGTGTATCTATATCATAGCCCATACCCTTTATCTGATAGGCTCTACCCTCCACTATCTTTCCTGCATCTGTAATCAGTGCATCTACGCCTGAGATAAGTGCATTTTTATTATCAGGTAAAGCACGAGGTTTCTCAAATGCTCTTGTAAAAAGTTTATTGAGTGTTTTATAGCTACTTGGCTCTCTAAATTCAGACATATCCAGTCCCATAAGTTTTACATAACTTATGTTAATTACATGTTGTATAACTGAAGGGAATTCTTTTGAAGCAAACTTCCCAAATCCTGAAGAGATGATAGATGTAAAATGTTTTGACATTGATTTTCCTGTAGGGTAATATTGTTGATATTATATCATTTGTGATTGAGAGTTACAATTACACTAAAATATCTACAATTTCATCATCATTTTTATAGGAAACTTGTTATACTTAAGACTATAAAACAAATTAAACATTATGAAAGACAATTTATGAAAAAAATATTACTCTCAACTTTAACACTTTTGGCTATAGGAAGTACTAGCATTCAAGCAGATAACAGCGGACTTTACTTAGGTCTCGGATACGCTTCTACAAACATAGATCTAACCATTGATGGATTAAGTGACGAAAATCAAAAACTATTAGATTCATCAACTGACAGTATTTTACTACTTGCAGGGTATGACTTTAATGAGTATATCGGGGTAGAAGGAAGATACTATATCAATAACTCTTCTTTGGCTTATGACTACTATCTTGGTGGCACACTTTTACAAGATACCTATGAAGCAGAAAGTCTTGCCATATACTTAAAACCACAATTCAACCTTGATATTATCACAATTTATGCACTCATAGGTATGAGTGCCAATGACTACACGGCTACCAATTTATTGGGAAGCGATAGCGATACACTCTTTTCATGGGGTGGAGGTGCAAAATTTAATGTCACACAAAGTCTTGGTCTTTTTGTTGACTATACTGACCTTGGTAAAAATGATGCTGTTTTAGAAACAGGTCTAAGTTCTTGGAATGTTGGTTTTTCATATAAGTTTTAATCTCTGAGGAAGTAATACACTTCCTCTCTCTTCTCCTTTCCTCTCCAAAGAAAAAAACGCTATACTTTCCTTCATAAAATAACAGAGGAATATACTATGGCAAAATACATACTTTTTGATACTGAAACAACGGGTGCAGGAGAAAACGACCGCATCATTCAAGTTGGTGCGATGGTCGTTCACGGACGTGATGAGATAGAAGTATTTGATGAACTTTGTTCTACGGATATACCCATAACTGTAGAAGCAATGGAAGTTCACAATATTACCCCTGATGTCATAGAAAACCAACCACCCTATGCTGAACTCACATTTACAAAAAAGATACTTGAATATAATCATGCAGACAACTATCTCATAGCCCATAATATCTCTTTTGATTTAGGTATGTTGGAGAAAGAAGGCTTTGAAAACAACTACACACTCATCGATACCTTACGTT
>CAZXGY010000040.1:0-8218 GCA_964640455.1 uncultured Sulfurovum sp. | reverse complement strand
TTTATGCATAAGAATGGTTGGCAAAAAGATTTACCTGTCGTTTCTGCTACCAACTTTAAAGGCAAACGTTTTAGGGCAAGCAAAACAAGCCGAAAAAAACTAAGAACACTCCAAAGCATAAAAAAACTAGGTATTTATCCTACACAAAAATTTTATGGTAAAAAGGCATATTTATTGAAAACACGTAATGCTACACACGATGATATTTGGTTAGGTAGCAAAAACTTCAGAGTACTGGTACGCTACAACAACGCAAGCACTTACGCCATGGCAATACATCTTATAGCTGAGCATGTGAAGTAATACAATTACTCTTCAAAAATAATAATATCATAAGAGCTTTTTGCAACTATTGCCTTACTCGCATGTACAGAACCGTTACGATTAACTTTTGAGAGTTCCTCACGTAAAAGATCTATCTCTTCTTGCATGGCATCTGTCTGTTCTTTAAGTTGCAGTACTATATCGACACCTGCCAGATTAACCCCCATCTGGCGAGTGAGACGTAAGATGAGTTTCATACGTTCTATATCTCGTTGCGAATAAAGACGCATTCTACCTTGTGTTCGTGAAGGTTCTACCAGTCCTTCTCTCTCATACTGTCTAAGTGTCTGAGGATGAATATCTAACATCGTAGCTACCACTGAAATAAGGTAAACGGGTTCATCAAAACTATGCATTATGAGTCCTTCTTAAAGTTTTTCTTCTAATATTTTTTTAACTTCATCATCTAAACTATCAACATCTGGCAATACTACATTGGCAACCAAATATAAGTCACCTTTCATTGCGGTTTTTCTATCTGGCACACCTTTACCTTTAAGTCTAAACTTTTGACCATTTTTAGTATTTTGTGGTACCTTGAGTGAAACTTCTTTTTCTGGTGTTTCTATGGCTATTTTACCACCAAAGAGTGCTTCTTTTAGTGGAACATCAAATGTTTTATAGAGGTTATCCTCTTTTCTTTCATATTCGTCTGAGCTAGCCACTTCAACTTGTATGAGTAAATCACCTGCTTGTCCTTGGTACTGCTTACCTTTACCACGTACACGCATTGTTTCACCAGACTTAATACCTGCAGGTATTTTAATGTCAAAGCTTTGTCCATTAGCAGAAATATTATGTTTTCCACCCGTTACTGAGATCATAAAAGGAACGGTAATACGTACTTGCATATCGAGGTCTGGACCACCAAATCCTCCACCGAAGCCTCCAAAGCCACCTTGGGCTCCACCAAAGCCGCCTCCACCGCCTCCACCAAACATTTGACGAAGTATCTCATCTAAGTCTACACCACCACCCTGACCTTGAGCAAAGTCATGGAAATTCTGTCCGCCAAACATCTGATCACCATATTGGTCATATTGTGCTTTCTTCTGTTCATCAGAGAGTACTTCATAAGCAGCATTGATTTCTTTAAACTTATCAACAGCTGACTCATCTTTATTGATATCGGGGTGGTATTTTCTTGCTAATTTTCTATAAGCTTTTTTGATTTCATCAGCAGAGGCATTCTCGCTCACACCGAGTGTTTCATATAAACTTTTTGACATTTGTACTTCCTAAATAATTTATTTATTTTATATTTAGATAAATTATATCAAAAAGGTTGAGTCAATGTCAATCAAGTTTAGGAGATATGTTAAAAATTATTGTTTATAGGGTGTTGTCTTGTAGCCATCATGTATCATCTTCATGATTCCACCTTTGAGGTTTATCACTTTATATCCAAGTTTTTCAGACAAAAATTCAGAAACAATACCCGTTCGAGAACCTACTCTACATATAAGAGCAAACTGTTCCTCTTTTTTTACTGCCATAGAAAGTTTTCTTAAAAAGTTTTCTACATCAAAATTGCCTTTTTCATCAAAAAACATAATGGTATAAGAACCTTTGACTATACCTGTTTCACTCCACTCAGCTGGAGTACGTATATCAATTATTTTTATATTTTTATTTACAAAGTCTGGTGTTGCCCATACATTTTGTAGTTTTGCCATGAGTACAGTAGCAGAAAAAAGTAATCCTAATAATATCTTTATCAATGGTAGCCTTTATTTATACACTTAATATAACTTATAATCTATCATAGTATACAATTTATTTCAGTACAATATCTTATGAATTTAATACATATTACAGATATACACGCCCAAGAAGTCAACATCTACCACCAATTTCGTGAACATGCCTTTAAAGCCGATGGCTCTTTTGTTGCAGATAGCCCTAAAGTAGTGAACTTACTCATCGAAGAAAATATAGAAGTACGTAGCATCTTAGCTACGCAAGAGTACTATGACTCACATATAACTCTCTTAAACACTATAGATAACGCTACTTTTTATGTAGCCAGTAAAGAACAGATGCAAAACATCGTAGGACATAAAATACACCATAATGTCATGATGCATGGCATACGTCCAAAAGAGTCTCCACTTGACACACTGGGAGATAACATCCTCATGCTAGACGAGATAAGCTCCACACAAAATATAGGAGCCATCGCACGCTCTGCTGCTGCCATTGGTATAGACTCTTATCTTTTACCCTCTTATGGACCACATCCCTATTCACGTCGTGCATTACGTGTAAGTATGGGACATATTGCTATGCTCAAAACACATATATATACAGACATGAAAGAGACTATCAAAATACTTAAAAATAACGGCTACCGTATCTACGCGGCTGAAGTGACTGAAGACTCCACTCCTCTAGCCTCTGTAAAAGTAGTAGATAAATGGGTACTCCTCATGGGACATGAAGGCTCAGGACTCTCTCAAGATGTATTAGATTTATGTGATGAAGTAGTTACCATCGAAATGATAGAAGGGGTTAAAAGTTTTAATGTAGGTATTGCTGCTTCTATTATGATGTATCAGTTTAAGCATAAAGCCTAAAATGTAAGTACCCTCCAATCACTCTGCAAAGACTCAGTAAGCATCTCTCCCGTATGGGTCATATCTATACCCAGAGATGCTAGCTTCTCTGTCACCCCATAGTCATCACTACACACCACACAACAAGAGAACTTCGCACCCGTAGCTTGCACCTTAGACACCATCTCTTGAAGTTCAACATTTTCAGCCAAAAGTTTAACCGAAGGACCCCATATCATAATGTGTGCTTCATCCCAATAACCTCTTGGGAGTATGACAGAACCATAAAGCAGTATCATTTTTTTGGCTACTTCTATTTCTGAGGTACTCCAGATAATTAGTAGTTTGTTCATAGAGTTATCCTAACTTATTAATAAAGACATTATAGTAAGTTTTTAGGAAAAAGGAGAGTGTACGATAAGCCTAAAACTTATCGTACAAATAATTAATGTAAAAAATGTCTAACAGTCGTAAAGTAAAGCGAAATACCATGTTCATTAGCTGCAGCAATAACTTCATCATCTCTAATGCTTCCACCAGGCTCTATGATGGCTTTTATACCAGCTTCTGCTGCTGCATCGATGCTATCACGAAATGGGAAGAATGCTTCAGATGCCATAGCAGCACCCGATACATCTAGACCCATCTCTTTTGCTTTTTTGAGTGCACATTGAGCTGCATCTACACGAGATGTCATACCCATACCTACAGCTACCATAGCAGAGTCTTTCACATACACAACACAGTTAGACTTCGTAAGTCCAGCCACTTTCCATGCTATCTCTAAGTCTTTCATCTCTTGTGTGCTTGCGGTAAGCTCAGACTTTTTCTCTGAGTTATGTACTTCGTTATCACAAATGCAGTCTGAGTTTTGATAAACAAATCCACCATCTACGTGTTTAAAATCATGAGAATCTTTAGCCATTACAAGTTTAGTACCACCCTGAGAGAAAAGCTTAAGACGTTTTTTCTTTGCAAATACTTCTAAAGCCTCAGCGGTAAAGTCTGCAGCCATAACAACCTCTAAGAAAAGTTCATTCATCTTTTCAGCCAGTGGTGCATCGACTATGCCGTTTACTGCTACTACTCCACCAAAAGCAGAGATAGGGTCACATTTAAGTGCTTCTACATAAGAGTCTAAGAGTGTATCTCTAAGAGCAAATCCACATGGGTTACCATGTTTTACAATACATACGGCATTTTCATCACCAAAGCTAGATGCAATTTTAAGTGCTCCATTTACATCGTTGATATTATTGAAAGATGCCTCACCTTTTACTTGTTTGAAGTTATCTGAAAAGTGTGTATCAAACTCATAGAGTGCACCTTTTTGGTGTGGGTTCTCACCGTAACGTGTTTGGAAAGATTTCTTACCAGTGATGAATTGGTATTCACCAAAACCATCGTTAAATCTACCATTCATGTAGTTTGCTATCATAGAGTCATACGCAGCTGTATGTTCAAAAGCCTTAATCATAAGTCTACGTCTAAACTCTAAGCTGTCTTCTTTACTTGAAAGAGCTGAAAGTACAGCATCATAGTCATTTGCATCTGTAACGATAAGTACATCGTTAAAGTTCTTCGCAGCCGAACGTACCATTGTTGGTCCACCGATATCGATATTTTCGATAATCTCACCAAAGTCTTCTGTACGCTCAATTGTCTCTTTAAACGGGTAAAGATTTACACACACAAGGTCTATGCCTTCTACACCTAGTTCTTTGGCTTGTGCAACATGTGCAGCATCACCACGCTTATGGAGGATTCCCCCATGCACGTAAGGGTTAAGTGTTTTTACACGCCCCTCAAAACACTCAGGAAACTTTGTTACTTCATCTATTTCTATGACTTTTACACCAGATTCATTTAACTTTTTATATGTACCACCCGTCGAGATAATCTCCCAACCTTGACTCTCTAAACCTTTGGCAAACTCTACGATGCCAGCCTTGTCACTTACGCTTAATAATGCTCTCATTTATACCCTTATTTATAAATCTTGTTCTATTGTTCTTGCAAATGTGTTGAAGTAAACATCTTTTACTTTATCTAATGAAAGTGCCACATCATTTACTTTAACGCTATCTCCACCTACTGTACCAATGTTCGTTACCTTAACGCCTAAGTCCATCGCCATACGGATGACTGCTTCTGCATTTTCACTGCTTACTTCAAGAAGTGCTCTACTTTGTGATTCGTCAAAGATGTCTCTACTCTCGTTCACTTTAAGTGATGCTTCAATACCCAACCCAGAGACTGCTGCCATTTTAGAAAGTGCAATGGCTAAACCACCCACATTTACATCTTTAGCTGACTTTAGTAGTCCTTTTTTATTGGCTTCTATAACAAGTTCCCAAAGTGCAAGTTCTTGTTTGTAGTCAAATGCAGGAAGTATTCCTGCAGTCTCACCATGAAGTGCCTTAATGTAAAGTGATCCACCAAATTCACCTTTAGTCTCACCTGCTAAAAGTAGTTGGCTTCCCTCTTCTTGGAATGCCGAAGGAAGTACTTTGTTCTCATCCTCATTAAGCCCTACCATCGCGATGGCAGGTGTAGGGAATACAGATACACCATTGGTTTCGTTATAAAGAGATACATTTCCAGATACCACAGGTGTGTTAAGCGCTATACACGCCTCTTTTATACCTTCACACCCCTCTGCAAACTGCCACATCACTTCTGGATTTTCCGGGTTACCATAGTTTAGACAATCCGTAATCGAAAGTGGTCTAGCACCAGACATCGCAACGTTACGTCCAGACTCAACAACTGCAAGTGCCGCACCTTTTCTAGGGTCGATGTAACAGTAGCGTGGATTACAATCAGAACTCATGGAGAGTGCTTTCCCATTCTCTTTGATACGAATACACGAAGCATCTAGGCTTCCTGGGTGCTTAGCTGTATTGGTTTGTACCATTGAGTCATACTGGTTATAAACCCATGCTTTATCAGATATTTCAATGTTAGAAAGAAGTGTTTCATATACTTCTTGGTCATTGACCGCTTTAAAACTATCTACATTTTTAGCATTCACAACATCGAGGTATTTAGGACGTGATATAGGTCTATCTAGTACTGGTGCTTCTTCACTCACTGGTGCTATAGGCATATCGGCACATTTCTCACCGTGCCACATAAGTTCCATGCGTGCTGTGTCGGTCACTTCACCAATTACTGCAACGTCAAGTCCCCATTTCTCAAAGATATCGATAATCGCTTGCTCTGAACCTTGTTTTGCACAGATAAGCATACGCTCTTGAGACTCTGAAAGCATAAAGTCATAAGGTGTCATACCCTCTTCACGTGCTGGTACTTGGTCTAGGTGCATGATGAGCCCTGCTCCTGTTTTTCCTGCCATTTCAAAGGCAGAAGATGTAAGTCCTGCCGCACCCATATCTTGAATACCTACAATAAGGTCAGTTTTAAACAGCTCTAAACATGCTTCAAGAAGAAGTTTTTCTGTAAAAGGGTCACCCACTTGTACGGTAGGACGAAGTGATTTTGACTCTTCTGTAAATGAGTCTGAAGACATCACTGCTCCACCCAAACCATCACGACCTGTTTTAGAACCTACATACATCACTGGGTTACCAAGTCCTGATGCAACCCCTAAAAAGATTTCATCAGACTTAACAAGTCCTAGTGAGAATGCATTGACTAAGATGTTTCCATTGTAAGATTCATCGAAACTTACTTCACCACCTATGGTAGGTACACCCATACAGTTACCATATGAACCGATACCATCTACTACACCACGAACAAGGTGTCTTTGGTATTTTGCAATGTCACTATCACCTTTTACAGTACCAAAACGTAAAGCATTCATATTGGCTACAGGTCTAGCACCCATAGTAAAGATATCACGGAGTATTCCACCTACACCCGTTGCCGCACCTTGAAAAGGCTCGATGAATGAAGGGTGGTTATGTGACTCCATTTTAAAGACAGCAGCCATACCATCACCAATGTCGATAACACCTGCATTTTCACCAGGACCTTGTATAACCCATGGTGCTTCTGTAGGAAAACCTCTAAGGTATTTTGTACTTGACTTGTATGAACAGTGCTCAGACCACATTGCAGAGAAGATACCTATCTCTACTAAATTTGGGTGACGACCCTCTAATATACGTAAGATATCTTCATACTCTGGTTTACTCAGTTTATGATTTTTTAAAACTTCATCTAGATTTTCTATAGCTTCGTTGGGCTGTGACATACTGTGCGTCCTTTGGGGCGTTTATTAAGAGTAGTATTTTACTAAAAAAGTGCTAAATAAGGCTTGAAAAGGTAGAATATGTCACTAATGATTAAAGGCAATTTATGGATAAGATTTTACAAATGTTAAAACTCCAACAAGAACTTAATGATGCAACCAATGGAGAAGACTGGGAAAAAGGTCTTACTAAGAATGGTAAGCTTATAGACTGGAAACGCTGTACTTACCTTGAATGTGCAGAACTTATAGAGAGCTACCCTTGGAAACACTGGAAAAACATAGATGCCCAGCCTGACTATGCAAACATACAGATAGAAGCTGTAGACATTTGGCACTTTATTATGTCTCAAGGACTTGAAGATTATAAAATGCAAAATTTAGGAAGCATCGAAGATTTAGCTAAGAATATTAATAAGTTAGAAAACTTCTCTACATTTACAGCAAACATCATGCCTACGACTAAAAACTACTATGAACAGATAGAAGTCGTTGAAGTACTCATGAAAACACTTTTTTGTGGAGACTCTACAGAAGCACTTATGGAGTCATTTATAGATGTAGCTGTACAGTCTGGACTTAATTTAGATGCTTTATATAAACTTTATGTTGGTAAAAATATCTTAAATAAATTTAGACAAGACCATGGATATAAAGAGGGAACTTATATTAAGATATGGAATGGTGAAGAAGATAACGTTACGATGCAAAGTATATTAGCAGATGACAATATTACACCCGAAGGACTTTATGAAGGTCTAGAAAAAGCTTACCCCAGAGGGTAAGATTTTTCTAAAAGAAGGGTAAAGTTTTACTCTAAACCCCTAGTTAAATCTTTATTGACTATTTGATTTCCACTTACGGAAACCCTTGTAGCTATACGAATACTTTTTTCACTTGCATAACCACATTGTTCACCACATTTAACAGTACCTATAAGGTAATAAGACCCATTTGGCACACCATAAAAAGCAAAATTACCACTACTATTTGCAGCAGTAAATTTTAGATAATTAAAGAGTCTAGAATCTGCCTTTTGCATACGATTCCCACCAAGATAACTTTCAACATACCACTGTTTAGAGTATGATGTAATGGGGTTTAAATACAGTCTTGTCCC
>CAZXGY010000039.1:0-8264 GCA_964640455.1 uncultured Sulfurovum sp. | reverse complement strand
TTAAAGTGTTTTAAGTACAATAGATATAATTAATTTTAAAGGATATATTTATGAAAATTTTACTATCTGCTCTTCTCTTAGGGACAACTATTTTTTCTACGACATTAAGTGCCGCAGAGAAATATTTTGTTGTTGAACGTGAGAGTGCATCTGTTGCTGTAATTGAAGAGGGTTTAGTGCGAAGACATATGGAAAATATGCATAACATGAACCATGGAATCATTAAATTTGATGGTGATGATGCTTATCTTATAAGTCGTGATGGATATGTAGTAAAGTTTGATCCAAAAACAGAAAAAATTCAAGCTGAGTATAAAACAAGTAAGTCTGCTATCGGCTTTGTCATTGGCAAAAACTATGTGGCAGTTGCCAACTATGATGATAAGTCTGTAGACATACTTACACGTGATTTGAAGCCTATAGATAAGATAGTGACGGGCTCTAAAAATGTTGGAATCAAAATCTATAAAGATATGATTATCTTTGCACAAATGGATACAGATAAGGTAACGATTTTAAAAGATGGAAATGCGGGTAAAGGTCTACCTAAATTTAAGATTTTTAAAGAGTTTAAAGTAGGTGAAATGCCTTTTGATGCGATGATAAAAAACAATACCTACATCGTAGGGTTTTTCCTTACTAAAGCATTTGGTGTCATAGATTTAGATAAGATGGAATTCTCAGAGATTAAGGTAACAGCTAAAGATAACAAACCGGTATTAAAAGTACCTCACTTTGGATTCTGGAGTCTTAGCGAAGATAAAACATTTATCCCTGCGGTAGGTGACAATGCTGTGATGGTCTATGATAATAAATTTAACTTTATCAAAAATGTTGAGATGCAAGGCTTACCTGTATTTACATCTTTAAGTCCAGATAAAAAGTACTTAGCTGTAACATTTTCAGGTAAAGATTTTCCTACAATTCAAATACTTGATACAAATACATTGAAGATTATAAAAACATTTACATTTACAGGTAAAGTACTGCACGTAAGATGGTCTGAGCTTTATCCACAACTCTATGTTTCTGTCAATGATACCAATCAGATTAATGTAGTCGATACACGTGAATGGTTCTTAGAGAGAGAAATATTCCAAGTTAAAGCACCATCAGGTATATTCCTTTATCATATGGATGATAAGAAGAAATAAAGATGTTGAGACAGCTAATTTTACTTTGGCTGTTGACCCTAGGCATTTATGCCAATCAAGTGCATTGGCTAGGTAACTACGCTACTGCACGACAACTTGCCCATAAAGAACACAAACCACTCTTAGTACTTGTAGTCAAATATAAAGACCCACTTTCCAATATCATCATTAAAAACCACTTTATGAACCATGCGTATGTTGATAGTATAAATCAAAAGATGGTAGCCGTGATTGTTACTTATGAAGGACGTACTTCTTACCCCATTGAAATGTACTATACAAGGGTATTTCCTACACTGTTTTTTGTAGATAGTGCTAGAGAGTTATTTTTTAGAGAGCCTCTATATGGGGAGAGGATAGAAACAAATACTTTGAAAGAGGTGTTTTTGGCACTATAAAATGTTTAATCCCTCTTCAATACTTGTAATTCTATCAGTTAAAAACAAAATCACAGCAGCATTAAATTTAGCTAACTCTATAAATGCTTCACTAGGGTGCGTCACAAGTTCTAAAGAAGTCTCTAATGAGATAGGCTCAGTAGATTTTACATAGTTGATGCCATATGTTTTGGGGTCTATCTTTATCTCATTTACTTCACCATTTTCTACAATGGTTACTGCACATTTAGAAAAGATTTCTGGTGTACCTTCGTTTCCTTTTATGATGATGAGCTTTTTATAACGGTCTTTAAAAAGAGCAATGTACTTTTCTACAAAAGGTTTATGAAAAGCTCCTATGATAGCTGTGTCACTCTCTGTAATGTTCAGGAGTTTTTCAATGGTGTTAAATGAAGAGCGTAGTCCAAGTTTGGTTCTAATCTCACTGAGTGCATGAAGTTCTGGAAAGTAAGTAGCCCTGTCAAAGTAGTGGGTATTGTCAGTTAGAGGTAAGTTGTCACAAACTTCTTTGAGTGTGGTACCACCTTTGGCTGGTTGGAGTAGATCTCCATGTAGTGAGAGCTGTACATCGAACTTTTGTAAGTACTCTGCTGTGAGTGTGATGAGATAAGGATTTTTGACTTTACCATCATAGGGGTATCCAAACTCAATGGAGTTTGCTAAGGGTACTTTTTTAACAAACTCATCAAAGATTTCTATGGCTCCTGCAAACTCCTCTATGCTCTCTCCTCGTACTCTCCACCCTAAGATAAAAGCTGAGGCTTGTTCTGGAAGTATCTCTTGATTTAACATAGCACGTATGACTATTTTTATCTCATCACGTGTGAGTTCACGGTTACGTTTTAGTCCAGTGCCTACAGTTTTTAGATAGGGTAGAAATTCTGCTGAAGTCATCATCTAGAAATCATTTAAATCAATGCTTGATTTTGCGTAGGTAGCAACATTAGATTCAAAGAAGTTACTTTTAACATCGTTTATGTCTAGATGTTTAGTCACAAGTTTCTGTAAGTACGTAGTACTGCTCTCTTCAAAGATAGGATTAAGACCTATTTTCCTGAGTCTATCGTTGGCATAGTTATGCACTGTTTGTTCCATAAGTTCAGGGGTGATACCCATAATAGGGTACTGCTCAAGTAGATACTTACCATACTCTAGTTCTATCTTGACGGCATCTTCTATCATGGTGTAGGCAATGTCCATCGTACTGGTTTGTATTTTGTTTTCTTTTTGAATGGTTTTAAAAATATTGGCAAAAAGAGGTAAGTGAGTATTGAGTTCATCACGTGCTATAAACTTTATCATATCTCTAGCACCTGGTACTTTGTCTCCAAGTAGATAGATGTAAGAGAAACCTAGAAGAAAATAGATACCTTCTAAATTTACAGATGCCATTGCAGAGAGTAACATCTTATCTACAGAACCACCATCAATATAGCGTGCAAACTGTTCTGCTACTTTTTGGTTTTTTTGGTTGAGCATATGATCATGTTTATAAAGGTTAAAGACTTCATCAGAGTTACCACAGGCATCAAGTAGTACGGAATAACTTTTAGAGTGATTGACCTCTTGCATGATTTGTAAAGAGATGACAGATTTGACTAAACGGTTGTTTGCCAGTCTTCTAAAGTCACTGAGGTACTCTTCTTGGGCAGAGTCATTGAAGCTTAGTTGTGCGAAAGTCATTTTGTAGATGGACTGTTCATTGTCTGTGAGTTGGTCAAAATTCTTTTTTTCAGAAGAGGTATTGACTTCAGAAGGGAACCATGTATTGGCATTCATAAGATCATAGATGTTAGAGTCCCATCGGTATCTGGAGCGGTTAAAGTCTACAAATCCTGTAGGACTTCCTCCGAAGATACCTTCATCAAGTATCTCTTCACCGTTGGGATTATAATAGTGATTTACATTCATGAATTACTCCTTGTATTTTAAATTATTTAGAGGCTGAAAAGGAATTATATTTATTGTATCGGTATCTATACTTTCTTTACTTGATAAGTGTCAAGCTTTGATACTTATCAATAGAATGGTTTACAATTTTAATTATAATCTATAGTATGAAAGTAAATCAAAAAGTAGTACTTATAACTGGGGCGAGTAGTGGAATGGGTAGAACCACAGCACTCTATTTGTCTAAACAAGGTTTTATGGTTTATGCAGGCTCAAGAACACCTGAAAAACTTTTTGACATACAATCAAAGAATTTACATCCCATTAAACTAGATATTACAAGTTTTAAAAATATCAAAGAGGCTCTTGTCCCATTAGGTAAAATTGACATTCTCATAAATAATGCAGGGTATGGCTTAGTCTC
Organism: uncultured Sulfurovum sp.; assembly: GCA_964640455.1. Lineage (GTDB taxonomy): Bacteria > Campylobacterota > Campylobacteria > Campylobacterales > Sulfurovaceae > Sulfurovum. The sequence goes on along the minus strand of CAZXGY010000039.1, from coordinate 4,398 downwards.
TACCGTAGAAGAAGTAACGGAAGAGGAGATGTTTACACAGTTTAATATAAATGTTTTTGCTGTGATGCGAATGTGTAAAGTAGTGATTCCTAAGATGCGAGAACAAGAAGATGGATTGATTATTAATATTAGTTCTTTCTTGGGCAAAATAGGACTTCCCCTTCTTACTTTTTATAATGCAAGTAAGTATGCAGTAGAGGGTATAACTGACTCTCTTCGTTATGAATTACGGGACTTTAACATACGTGTACACTCTATCATGCCAGGGTTTTTCGATACTAACTTTGCCAGAGACAACTTAGTGCTTAACTCCAAAACATTTCAAGAACACTCTCCGTATGCTTCTTTGGTTTCTAAACTAGCCCCTGTAATAGTTAAGCAGATAAACACAGGTAACGATACGATGGAAGTTGCTCAAATGATTTTAGAGATTATTCAAAATGATAATGCTTTAGCACGACAAACTGCAGGAGATAAAGCTAAAAAATTTATTCCCATGAAAAAAGAGTTGAGTGATGAAGATTTTGAGCGTAGGGTAAGAGCCTATTATGATCTCTAAAAAAATACGGGTATTTATTAACGGATTTGGGCGAATAGGCAGGAGTGCAGCTAGAATTATGCTCCAAGATGAGAAGTATGAACTTGTAGGAATCAATGATCTTTATAGTTATGAACAGATGGCATATCTTTTAAAGTATGATTCTATCTATGGAACATTACCGTATGATATAAAAATAGAGAAAGATAACCTTGTGATTGATAAGCATAAGATAAAACTTTTTTCTGAGTCTGAGCCTGAAAAGTTAGATATCGTATTACTGGATGTAGATGTATTGCTGCAATGTAGTGGAGTTTTTTTAACGGTAGAGTCTAATATGCCATTCGTGAATAATGGAGCAAAAAAGGTCATTGTCTCTGCACCTCCTTCAGATGCAATGCCTACATATATTTATGGAGTGAATCATCAAGAATATAGGGGAGAACCGATTATCTCAAATTCAAGTTGTTCAGCCAATGCTATTGTACCGATTTTTAAGATAATAGAAAAATATTTTGGTATAGATGCAGCTATGATGAGTATGTATCATAGTTATACACTCTATCAGAATCTTCTTGATGGAAAACATTATTCAACAGATATACGGAGAACACGTTCTGCTACACAAAATATTATTCCTCTTATGAGTGGTGCAGCTAAAGCAACAGCCTACTTTTTCCCCTATCTTAAAGAAAAGTTATATGCTAAAAGTATTAGAGTACCCATTCCCAGTACAACACTGTATGATTTGAGTATTAGATTAAAAAAAGAAACAACAAAAGAAGAAGTAAATAAAGCATTTAAAAATGAGATAGAAGACTACCATCAAACTTTTTTGGCATATATGGAAACACAACAAGCATCGGATGAGTATATAAAAAATTCACATAGTGCAGTGTTAAACTTACCTCTTACTTCTATAGTAGGTGGAAATCTCCTTAGAGTATCAGCTTGGCAAGATAATGAATATGGGTATGCTAAAAGATTGGTTGATATGATAATGGTAGTTGAAAAGGGTATAAATGGATAGTTTTTTCTTTAATATTACAGATAGAAAATATAAAATTAGTGAACTTTTTAAAAATAAAAAAGAGTATATCAATAGGGTAGATATCTCTAATGGTATTGTTTTCTTAGAGAGTAAATTATTAAAACGGAAAAAAACCATTACGCTTAATAACTTAGATAGAATGGTGATGTTAGTTATGGTAAATGGTGCAGAAATTTCTATTAGGAATCATATTCAAGATCAGGAAACTGTAGTAAAAGAAGGGAATATTGGTATATTTTGTTCATCGAGACAATATATGACTATCTCTTTACCTAAGTCTGAAAAATTAGATATTTTTATACTGTTTATTGCAGATTTCTTTCTTAAACGTTATTTGAGTGCTAACAAAAATGAACCTATTGATTTTCTATATCATAAAATACAAAAAGATATCTCTTTTGAGAAAATAGATCTTTTACCCATTGATGCGTTAAGTCTCTATAGTGTTAAAAAATTATTAAATGTCTCATCTACAGATAGAATGCAAAGTATTCGGGCAGAAAATCGTGTAATAGAGTTTATGATACACTGCTTTAGCCTACTTGATATTCTTGTAGAGGGAGTGAGTAAAGATGAGTTGGCATTGGCATCTAAAGCAAAAGCTATTCTGTTACAGGATTTTATCTCTCCCCCAACGATTAAAGAGATTGCCCATCTTTGTGCTACCAATGAATCGAAACTTAAAAAAGTATTTAAAAAAGTGTATCAGATTACACTTTATGGTTATGTACAAAAACTTCGTTTAGAAGAAGCAAATCTTTTGCTGAAAGAAAAACATTTGACCATAGGAGAAATAGCGATAAAAGTTGGGTATAAACACCAAGGACACTTCTCCAAACTCTTTTTTGCTACCTATGGTGTTTATCCTAAAGCCTTATTAAAGGGTTAGTGGAAGTGTTAACTTTTTTTCTTAATCATCCATTTTTTAAAAGGTTGTAGTGAGCTTATGTAGTCTGCAACATCTATAAACTCTTCATCTTCCAATGGTAGTGTAGGCATAGCATTGGCACTGTAACCAAACTTCTCATAGAGTGAGTAGGGGTCTTTAGCATAAGCAGCTATTGACTCTTTGGTTTTTGTATAAGAGACAAGGTTAAAGTCTGGTCCCATGGCTCTTCCACCATTGACAGTATGACAGATGGCACAGTTTGCAGCATAGACTGCTTTCCCTTTTTCTACATCTGCGAGTAGCCCAGTTGAGACTAAAAATGTAAGTAATAGAGTTATTTGTTTCAAGACAAATCCTTTATGTTAAATTTTAATTAGGATATAAACAGTCCTAATTAGTCATGAACGAAATATAACGGAATAATCTTAGGCATTTCTTGATGTAAATCAATAATCGGATAAATTAACTCTTATTTAGAATTCTTTAGCTAAAAATCCTTTTTGTGCTAAAATAAAAATCCTCTTGTGCTAAAAAACTATTGATTCTTTCTTTTGATTCAACTATACTGAAGTTATAAAAAACATAAGGATAACCAATGAAAAAGTTGTTCCATCCCGTAACCATAACATTTTTAGTAGTCACCCTGATTATAGTCTTACCATTTATATTACCTGAAAGAACGATGACAACATTCACTGATGTAGAGTTGAGAAAAGTAGCACTCTCTCGAGATATGTCTGCTGTACCCGATAACTATGATGATTTGTTAAAAGTAATTGATAATCCACAAAATCCTATGAGTCGGGAGAAGATTGCTTTAGGAAAAGAGCTTTTTTTTGATACACGTCTCTCTCGAGATAAAACACTCTCTTGTGCCTCTTGTCACAAGCTTGAAGAAGGTGGAGATGATAATTTGCCAACAGCTATTGGTTTTCATGGTAGAGCCAATCCTTCTCATTTAAATTCTCCCACAGTACTGAATGCAGCACTGGCACAAACACAGTTTTGGAATGGTAGAGCTAAAGATGTAGAAGAGCAGGCTGGTGGTCCTGTACAAGCACCCTTTGAGATGAATATGACACCTAAAGAGGTAGAACAGAGGCTAAATAACGATACAAAACTTGTGAGTACATTTAAAAATGTTTTTCCTGAAGAGCATATAACTTTTGAGAATGTGAGTAAAGCCATTGGTGCTTATGAGAGAACACTTTTAACAGGAGGGGCTTACGATAGATTTTTAGAGGGAGATAACAATGCTATTTCTGCCTCTGCAAAACGGGGTATGACACTTTTTATTGTTAAGGGGTGTAAAGGGTGCCATACGGGTATGAGTGTTGGTGGACAGAGTATACAAAAGTTCCCTTTGCGTAATTATCTTGCAGATTTCGTTGGGATGATATTTGAACCAGATTTACGCATTAAAGTGAGTCCATTCCCTTTTATCAATAAGGGCGGTTTCTTGGGGCAATATGATAAACTTAAGTTTAGAGTACCCATATTGCGTAACGTAACGAAAACGGCTCCTTACTTTCATAATGGTGCAGTAGATAAGTTAGAAGAGGCAGTACGTATTATGAGTAAGTATCAGATAGGGCAAGAGTTTAATAAAGAGCAGATAGACGATGTCGTAGCATTTTTGAAGACGTTAGAAGGGGAGTTGGTAGAGTATTGACTTCGACAGGCTCAGTCACCGAACTTTGACAAGCTCAGCTAGCGTTCCCTGAGCTTGTCGAAGGGAAATTAAATCGTTACTCTTTCTTTCGTTAATATAATGAACTCAGTTACACTTTTATCTGTAATCTCAAGTGCCTTAGCTGCCTTAGGGTTTACCATATAGTATCCAAACTCTATGATGACTGCATCACCTTTTTGAAGAGGTGTATCATAGGCTACTTTACGTGTTTCGTGTGCCTTAATAGA